>JBKJRG010000726.1:0-9334 GCA_046594805.1 Opitutaceae bacterium
GGTGAAAGCGGCCTCGTGGCGGAGGACACGATTGAATTCGAAGGCCTCGACCAGAAATACCAGCAGTCTACTTTCGGCGCTCATTTCGTGGAGGTCGGCGTCAACGCCGCCACGGGCGAAACCCGAGTGCGCCGCATGCTCGCGGTGTGTGCCGCCGGGCGGATCATCAATCCAAAATCAGCGCGCAGCCAGGTGATTGGCGCGATGACGATGGGCGTCGGCGCGGCGTTGATGGAGGAACTCGCCGTGGACCACCGGCACGGGTTTTTCGTCAATCACGACCTCGCCGGCTACGAGGTCCCAGTGCACGCCGACATTCCGCACCAGGAAGTAATCTTCCTCGACGAAACCGATCCGATCTCCTCGCCCCTGAAGGCGAAGGGCGTCGGCGAACTCGGCATCTGCGGCGTGGGCGCCGCCGTGGCCAACGCGATCTACCACGCGACGGGCATCCGCGTCCGCGATTATCCGATCACGCTCGACAAGCTCCTCGACGGGCTGCCCGCGCTTGCCTGAGTCCGCCGTGCGGACTTTATTCAGTTTATCTCTGGCTTGATCTTCATGCCGCCGATGGGGTTAGCGCACTCCGCGCGAGCAGGAGACGCGGCGTTCGTCTCACCCCGCGTATGCATAAACGAATCCTAATCGCGGCTACGGCCGCTTTGCTCAGCCTCCCGCTCGCGTTGAACGCGGCGGACGAAACCAAGAAGAAGGGCCCCTACATGCTGGCCGATACCGACGGTGATGGCAAAGTCTCGAAGGTCGAGTATGTCGCCGCCATGAAGGACAAGCTCGATGCGAAAGCGGCGGACGCCAAGTTCGCCGATCTCGACAAGGACAAGGACGGCTTCCTGAGCCGCGAGGAATTCAACGCCGGCGGCGGCGAGAAAAAGGGTGGCAAGAAGTAAAAGGACGCCTGAGTCGGGCCGAGTTAATTTACGGATACACCCGGCCTCGCGCAAGCGAGGCCGTTTTTGTAGCGGCAGCGCCAAGCTCGCGGACGGAGGCACAACGTTGGGCGTACTCCTCGGAGCCAGCGAGCTGGCCTGCAACCATTGCGGGGCTGTAGGCCAGCCGCTGAGCTGGCTTCCGGCGGCTCACTTCTTCTTCTCGGCGCGCAATTGATCGCGCGAGGGGCCGACGGTATCGGCGGCATTGGCCCCCCGGGCCCCGAGCGGCTTGGGCTTGCCTTTGGTCGAATCCTGCTTCGTCTGCCGCTCCATCTCGGAATTGAATTCGGCACCGAGCAGCACCACGAAAGCCGAGAGATAGAGCCACATCATGAAAATCACCACGGTGCCGAGCGGCCCGTAGGTTTTATCATAACCCGCGAATTTCGAGACGTTCGGCCGCGGCCGGGCTCGTTCAGTTCCTGGGGCGCTGCCTTGGGTTTCTCGGTTTTGTCGGGAATACGATCGGGCGCCTTGGGCACCTCGTGCAAGTGGCGGGCGGAAGATGTGCGGGCCATGACAGGAAAGACCTCGGACCGCGGGGTAGACGAAAAGTGCGAGACGATATGCGCTGCTCCCGCGGAGCAGGACGGCCGGTCCGCCGCTCAGTTGCCCGCGAATCACACGAATTGACGCGAATGAAAACCACCGTCGAGAGGCCAAACCAAACCGTGAGTTGGGTTGGCAACTTCGATTCCCGTCCAGCAGCTCTGGAGTTCGCGTTCATTCGCGTGATTCGCGAGAGCACTTCTGCATGAGTCCGGCTAGGAAGTCCGAGGCAGGGCACGCGCGGCGCGGTGCAGCTGCCATGAATTCCAGAGGTTATGCCAGATCACGTACGAGGTCGGCCCCAGCGCCACCAGCGGACTCGCGTAGGCCAGCGCCAGGTAAATCGTGAAGGTGGTATTCTTTTGGCCGAGCGACTGACTGGCTTCGCGCGCGAATTCCCGGCCGCCGATCCAGCGACCCACCGTGAAGTTGACGATGCAGACCACGAGCGTGGTCGCTCCGATTTGCAGCAGCACATGCCAGGGCAGTCCCACCTGCTGGCGCACGAAGTCCGAGGCGTTCGCCGTGATCAAAAACAGGGTGGTCACCCAAAGGCCAAAGGAAAAATTGCGCAGCCGCGTCGGCCATCCCGCCGCACCCGGATGGATCGCCCGCACCAGCCAGGCGGCGGCCATCGGCGCAAATACGACGATGCCCACGCTGACCAGCACCGCGGCAAAAACCTCCGGCGTCGCGCGGCCCAAGACAACGGGCAGCAGCACGGGCAACAGTGCGGCAATCAGGACATTCGTCAGCAGGAAGGCCGCGACCACGTAATCGACCCGCCCGTGCAAGAAGCTGATGATCACCGGGGCGGCGATCGCCGTCGGGGTGATGCCGGCAAAGAATGCCGCGAGGGCAACCTCGCGGCCGCCCACCAGCCAGCCCAAGCCCCACGCCACATAGCCGAGGGCGATATTCGCGCCGAGCAGTACGAGGTGACTGCGATGAAAGGCGCCGCGCGTGACCCGGGTCTGCAAAAAAACGAGAAACAGCATTGCCATTACCAGCCAGCGGATGGCCCCCGCGAGGAGGTGGGCTTGCGGCAGCGCAGCGCCCAGCGCAATCGCGAGCAGGATGGCAAAGGTGCGGGCGAGTCCAGGATGCACGAAGGCCGGAACGCAAAACGGGCGGCGGCCGGAACGCAAGGGAGGTTCGCCGCGGCGATTCCGCCCGCGAGCCTTGACCCAATTAATTCAGAAGCCCTGAACCAGGAACCCTGCCTTCCTGGCTTTGTAATTAATCATCTCTGGAGCCCAGAGCTCGCGCCCCGGCCGCCCGCCGCGCCACGCCGAAGATTCCCACGCAGCACGACTGCATTGGTCGCACTAGCGCGCGCTGGTTTCGGCTGAAGCTGACGCCCCGGAAGGAAATCCCGCGACGACGGTGCTGAAGACCCGATCTTCGACGGGGGAAACTTTTCCCGGTGCCCGGTTCGTCCAATCCGTGGAGTTGCGCTGGCGGAGGCGGCCGACCGTCGAATCCACGGTGAGAAGCCCGAGCTGGAGGCCCACCGCCAAATCCCGGTTGGTCCGGCTCGCCCACGCGCGGCGCCAGAAAAATGCCGGCGGGCTTTGCGAAGGCCGGACAAAGTGCTGACCGAAAAGCCGGTAGGAAACGCGGGCCGTCTCGGGCGCGTTTTCCCGCAGGTCCAGCAGATCGTAATCGACGCCATTCACCCGCGCGACCACCCAGGCATGCTCCTTCCAGTAGGAAGCCTCCAACCGCCATGCGATGCCCAGCGCGGCAAGCAGGTGCGCGGCAAAAACCGCGCGCCCATCACAGTCGTCCCGCAGATAAAGCCCACCCGACTCCCGACGCCGCGCCAACATTTCGTCGAGGGTCGCGTGAAATTCGCCCGTGCCGTAGACGCGTTCGTCGTCGTCGTAATCCACGAGCAGGTGCGTCACGTCATTCACCACGACAATCTGCTCGAGGGGGTTGTCCGTCAAAGCGCGGATGGCAGCCGCCACGGGCAGAATTGCCGGGTGGTCTCCCCGGACGCTCGCCGGCATCGCATTGCGAAAATGGCTTCGGGTGTGACGAGCGGAGTTGACCGGCTGCGCGCCCAACACGCTTTGCGGGCTGCAACTCACCGAAATTGCGACCCACAAGCAGATACGAAACGCGCCCGCCTTCCGGCAGATATTTGCCTGTGCACGATCGTGGCGCCCCCGCGTGTATCCCACGCTCTTTTAAACTCCATCGGAGATTTCCCTAGCGAGGCTTTTGTCACCCCGTGCGCTGTCGATCCGCGAATTCCCTGGAGCGAGCGGGATTCCAGCAGTTTTTGTTACAGGACCCCGGAGATTTTCCGGGGGTCTTCGCGCGGACACCTCCAAACTTTGATCCCTGATCGCGCCTCAAACTTCGATCTTCGCCACAGAGGTCAGAGAGTTCGAACCTCCGAGCCGTGCCTTTGCTCTGTGACGAGGCCTCGGGGAATAGAGGCGACATGCTTCGCTACCGACTTGGGGGCGGGCGGCGGTGAGGCCGCACGGCAGCGAGTCGTGCCCGGTGTTGCGCAGCCTGTTGACGACGGGACTTGCGGCTCATGGACGAACGCCTCCAGGACTGGGTTAACGCACGGGCTCTGTCGGGTGCGAAATATCCTTCAGCGCCGCCCCGGTAAGCGCGGCGCTGCCATCCACGGCGATATCGCCGAGCGAAACAATCCCGACCAGGCCGCGGTCACGGTTCATCACCGGGGTGCGACGAACCTGATGCTCCTCCATCGTGTGGACCACTTCTTCGACCGTGGCGTCATCCTCCACCGTGACGATGCCGGGGGTCATCGTGTCACGCACGGACCGTTCCCCGGCGTTCATGGCCTCCGCGATGCAACGAATCACGATGTCACGGTCCGTGAGCATGCCGATCACCTCGCCATCCTCGCTCACCGGCAGCGAGCCGATGTCCAGTTGACGCATCAACGCGGCGGCCTCCACCAGCGTCTCTTCCGGCCCGACACATTGCACGGCCGGCGTCATGATCTCGCGAATTTTCATTCGTCAACGTTAGCGACCCGCGAGCTTTCCTCACATCAGGCCTGCCGGGTGCGGTCGCGTGGGAGGTTCGCCGACGCCGAGGTGGGTGTTTCACCGATTAGCTGAAAAAAACCGCGACCGCACCGATCGCCGCAGACGAACCCTGCGTCCGCCGAAGGGTCTTTGGAAACATGACGCTCGCCGATCTCCGCCCACTTCACTTCGCCTCCGAATGCAACGGCACCTTCGCGATCACGGTCGACGAACCGCTCGATCCTGCGCCGCCTCCCGCCTCGAATCGCGCGGATCGTGCCGGTGCGCGGTGAGCCGTGGGCGGCCGCGTTTTCCTCTTTTTTCCTCGCCGCGTCCCTCGTAGTGTCGCCCCCATGCTTGCCGGTTCCCGTCCACCGCCCTTCCTGCCCCGAATGAATGCGCGCGTGCGGGCATGGTGGCAGCGCGCGGGTTGGGAGGAATTCGAGCTGATTTTTGCCTGCGTGGTCCTCTGCGTGGCACTGGCCATCTTTTGGGAAATGGCGGAGGACGCGCCGACGGGCCAGTATCTCGTTACCGAGCGCGCCATCATGCAGGCTTTCCGCCACGGCGATCCCAGCGTGCCGATCGGCCCGCATTGGCTGCCCGATGCCGTCCGCGACCTGACGGCCTTGGGCAGCGCCGTGGTCCTCATCCTCTTTGGTTTTCTCGTCCTGGGCTACCTCTGCCTCCAACGGCTGTACGCCGCGGCCATCCTGATGGTCATCGCCACGGCCGGGGGCGAAGGGTTGAACACGGCGTTGAAGGAAATGTTTGTGCGGGCGCGCCCTGATTTCACTTCGCACCTCGTCGAGGTGAAAACCCTGAGTTTTCCCAGCGGGCATGCCATGGCCGCCTCGATTTTCTATCTGACGATGGGCGCCCTCCTCACTCAGACGGCCAAGCGTCACTCCGAGAAAGTGTATGTGATGGGCGCCGCGGTCCTGCTCACCTTGCTCACCGGGATCAGTCGCGTGTACCTCGGGGTCCATTATCCCAGCGACGTCCTCGCCGGCTGGAGCGCGGGCACGGCGTGGGCGATTCTTTGCTGGCTCGTCGCCCGGTGGCTGCGCAAGCGGGGCGCGCTGCGCAAGACCCCGGCGTAGCCGGCGAAAACCAAGGAAAGCAGTCGTCGCGCGACAAACGGGCTTGGCGGGCGCGAGCCGCATGGCTTACTGGCTGCCTGACCCTCGACCCGCAAGCCTCCCCGATGCGCACCCTGCTGGTGATTGATGACAACGCCTCCGTGCGCGACTCCCTGCGTTTTCTTTTTCTGCGCCGCGGTTATGATGTGCGCGTGGCAGAGAACGGCGCCGAGGGCCTGGCGATTGCCGGCGGACAGGTCATCGATGCGGCGATCGTGGACGTGAACATGCCGGGCATGAATGGCATCGACGTCTGCCGCGCCCTGCGCGAGCAAGCCACCGCGGCGGGTCGCAGCATTCCCGTGTGGATCATGACCGGGGCACGCACCCCGGATGTCGAGCGGCGGGCGGCCGAAGCCGGTGCCCTGGCGGTGTTGGGCAAACCTTTTGATTTCGCGGACCTGTTTCGGCAATTCGACGAAAAACTCGGGCGGCTCACGCCGCCGGCCGAGCCGCCTTTTTCCGCTTCGCCGCCTGCCGAATCCACCGCCCCGGGTGGACGCGGCGAACCGGGCCGGAATTAGTTGGGTCCGTCTCCGCTCGTTCAGCTGGATTTGTCATTTTGGGCAAAGCGAAGTCACTGAGCGAAGCGACCGGCTTGTTCATTCCCGCGCGCGCTCGCGTTCCCGCATCCGCATCCGCGGCCACTGGACGAATCACGTTTGATGCGCACAGTCCAAGGCGTGCAACTCACCGGTTTCCACCATTTGACCGCGGTCACCGCGGACGCCGCGGCCAATCACGCCTTTTACACCCAGATGTTGGGAATGCGGCTGGTGAAGAAAACGGTGAACCAGGACGACGTCTCGGCCTATCACCTCTTCTACGCCGACGGCCGCGCGACGCCGGGAACGGACATCACGTTCTTCGACTGGCCCGTCGGGCGCGAGCAGCGCGGCACCCGCAGCATCGTGCGCACGGGATTGCGCGTCGCCAACGAGGCGAGTCTCGCGTGGTGGGCGCAGCGATTTGCCGCGGGGAAGGTGACGCACAGTTCGATCGCAACGCGCGATGGCCGTGCGACGCTGGATTTTGAAGATGGGGAAGGTCAGCGGCTCGGCCTCGTGGCGGACCCTACCCCCGGGGATTACCACCCTTGGGAAAAAAGCCCGGTCCCGCCGGAGCACCAGATCCGCGGACTCGGTCCGATCACGATCAGCGTCCCCGAGCTGAAAAGCACGGATATCGTTTTGACGGAGTTGATGCAAATGCGCCGGCAGCGCGAATACGCGGCCGGGGGAAACGGGCAGGCCGCGACCGTGCACGTCTACCAGATGGGTGGCGCGGGCCCGCAAGCCGAGCTGCACGTAGCGGTCGAGCCCGGTGCCAAGCCGGCGCGGGCGGGGGCGGGCGGGGTGCACCACGTGGCCTTCCGCACGCCGACCTTTGCCGATTACGAGGCGTGGGCTGAGCGGCTGCAAACCTTCGGCATGCCGTCGAGTGGACCGGTGAACCGCTTTTATTTTCGCAGCCTCTATTTTCGCGAACCCAACGGCACGCTCTTCGAAATTGCCACCGATGAGCCGGGCTTCTCGGCGGACGAGCCGATGGAGTCACTCGGCGAACGGCTCGCGCTGCCGCCCTTCCTTGAGCCGCGCCGCGCCGCGATTGAAGCCGGATTGAAGCCGCTGCGGACGAACGGTGTGTGACCCGCGCGCCTGCAGCAGGCGGTCCGAGGTAGCGCAGGCGTCTCGCCTGCTCACGGCCGGAAGCAGGTGGGACGACTGCGCTACTTGGGGCAGCGGCGCATCAATCACCTCTTCCCCTATATCACCCGCGCGCCTCGAACGCCCCATCCGCCCGCTTCGCAACGAGGCGCTTCAACTCGAGCATCATCAGGGTCGCTGAAACCTGGGCGGCGCCCAGGCCCGTGATCCCGGCCAGCGCATCGGGCGTGAGCAGGGAGCCGCCGCGAAAGCATTCGAACACGCGGGCCTCGTCCGCCGTCAGATTAGCCGGCCGGCCCGCGGCCATGTCCGCCGGCTTCTGGCCAATCGGCTGGGGCCGCAGTCCGTCGAGGTAGCTTAGCTCGGACAACAAATCGTCGATGCTGGTCATCAGGGTCGCGCCGTCGCGGATCAACTGGTGACAGCCGGCGCTGGTGTTCTGGTCGATCCGGCCCGGCACGGCAAAGATGAGCCGGCCGTGCTCGCCGGCGAACCGCGCGGTGATCATGGCGCCGCCATCCACGTCGCTTTCCACCACGATGGTGGCATCGCACATGCCCGCGACGATGCGGTTCCGCATCGCGAACGACTGCCGGTCGGCGCGCCGGCCGTAGGGAAACTCGGAGAGGATTGCGCCCTCGGCCTCGATCCGCCGGTAGAGCTCGAGGTTTTCCGGTGGATAAATGATGTCGATGCCGGTGCCCAGCACCGCGGCGGTCTTGCCGCCCGCCACCAAGGCCCCTTCGTGCGCCGCCGTGTCGATCCCCCGGGCGAGCCCGCTGACCACACAAAAACCGAGTCGGGCGAGCTCACTGCCGAACCGCTTCGCCACGGCCTGGCCGTACAACGTCGTGCGCCGGGAGCCGACAATCGCGATGCACGGCTGCGAGAAATCATAGCGGCCCCGCCGGTACAGCCCGATGGGCGGGTCGTGAATTTCCTTCAGCAGCCGCGGGTAAACCGGGTCGCGCGTCGTGATGAAATCCCCACCGCTCTTCGCCATGCGCTCCTCCTCCCGGGCGAGGTCAAGGTGCTCCCGCCACTTCGCGATCGACTCGGAGATTACCGGGCCGACGCCTTTGACCGACTCGAGCCGGCGACGATCGGTGGCAAGCACCGTGCGCGGATCGTCGCCGAGTTCCTGCAGCAGCCGGTTGAGCGTCACCGGCCCGATGTTCGGCAGCGCGTTCAGGACCAGGAACGCCTGTCGCTCGGTCAACTCGCTGCTCATCCCGGCGAAAGTGGCGATCGGTGCCGCCGCCGCGACAAAATTCCGGGGGCAGCCGCAGATCCACTGAAACTGCGGCAGGATGCCGCAGCCACTTGGGCCGGGACGGCTGCCGCTACGCCGAACCGCCTGCTTCGCGCAACGCTGCCGGCAAAAAATCCAGCAGTTGCGTCGTGTGCACTGCCACTTGCCCGTGAGCCCGCGCGAGCGCATCCGCTGCGAGCCCATGCCAGACCACGCCCCGGGCGGCGGCAAGCAACCCGTCGTCGGGCGACTGTGCCAGCAATCCCCCGATCAGCCCGGCCAGCAGATCCCCGCTGCCGCCGCGGGCGAGGACGGGGCCGCCGAAAAAGGAATGATAGACCGTGCTCGGCATCGCTGATTTGGCACGCGCGTCGCGGCGCGATTTGGTTTTCGCGGGCGCACGCCGGTCCGTCGCCGCGCCGTCGCAGACTTTCGTGACCGGACCTTTCAGCACCACGGTGGCGCGCGAGGCCGCGGCAAATTCGCGCAAGGACTGGCCGGCGGAAATTCGCTCGTACTCCCCCGCGTGCGGCGTCAGCACCCGCGGTGCTTTCCCCGCCTGCACGATCGCCGGTTGCAGCGCATCCGCGTCGAGCACCACCGGCACGCTCAAGCGCTCGACGATGCTGCGCGCGAGCGCCAGGGTCTCCGCCTCGCGTCCGAGCCCCGGGCCGAGGATGAGTGCGGTCGCACGCGGCAGGCGGGCGCGGAGCAGGTGCTCGCCTTCGAGCGCCAGCGTGCCCTCGGGCGTTTC
>JBKJRG010000793.1:0-2597 GCA_046594805.1 Opitutaceae bacterium
CAAACGCCCCGCCCGCGCCGCGCGCGCCAATGCGGCTCGAAAAGCATCAACGCGTTAAGGACTAGGCCGTGGGAGATGCCGCCGTTGTGCGCGAGGGCCAGCACTTCCGCGACCGGCTGGGTCGTGATCTGGATTTCCTCGTCCTGATCCCAGGCGAGGGCATGCGCGGGCACGGCTGCTTCCACGAACACAAAATGGCACCGGTTGGCCTGAATGGCCGGGTTGGGATGGACCTGGCCAAGGAGCTGGGCGGGCGCCCCGGTGTATCCAGTCTCCTCGCGCAGCTCGCGCAATCCCGCGGTGATCGGATCCTCGCCCGGCTCCATTACTCCACCCGGAACTTCGAGCGAGAAACCATCGACGCCAAAGCGGAACTGCCGCACCAGCACGAGCCGATCGTCCGGGGTCAGGGCGACCACGTTGACCCAGTCCGGCGCCTGCACCACGACGAAGTCGCGCTCCGTCCCACGCGCCGGATGCCGGTAGCGCGTCCCCAGCACATCGAAGATCCGGGTCTTGAGCCGCGTTTCATGCCCCAGTTTTTCCCAGCGCGAAGGGCCAGAGTCAGGGGCGGCCATGGGAGAAACGGATAAACAAAAATGCCTCCCGGCCCGTGGCAGCGAGAGGCATTCGGAAAAACGAAAGGGGCCTTATTTCTTCGGCAGCTTGATCTTCATCCCCGGCGACAACTTGTTCCAGTTGACGCTGGGATTCACCGCCTGCAGGTCACTGACCGAAACGCGATTGGCGTTGGCGATCTTCATGCCGGTATCGCCGGCCTTGACGATGTATTCACCGGGAGCAGCGACGGCGGGCTCGCCGCCCTTTTTGCTACCCGCCACCACCACCGGCTTCTTGGCCGCTTCCTCGAGCTTGGTGATGGAGCCGCGCAGCTCGCCCAACGCACCGCCGACCTGGGTGAACGCATCCTGGGTGGACCGCTGCAGCGTCTGGAGATCCTTGGCGGACTTCTCGGCGGCCGCAGCGGAGGAATTCGCCGCCAGCTCGACCGCATCGATCTTTTCGATCTTGGGTTGGTGATCAGCGAGGGCCTTGTTGACTTTGGAAAGGCTGATGGCCGCATAGCCACCGAGCAGCAGGGCGATTACGCCGACGATAATGCCACCGACCGGAAGCATGCTGTTGTTTTCGCGAGAAATGGTATCCATGGAAGAAAGGTGACGCGCAGAAGAAGGAAATTCCTAGGACGAGGCAAGAAGAGATTGTTCACGTTTGTCCAGCCGGCAGAGGACTGAAACGACCATGGGAGTCCGCCCTATCCGTCGTAACCGGAACAAGTAGAGTTCGGTTGGAGTTTCGGGGTTGGAAGTAGCGCCGGCTTCCAGCCGGCTCCGGAAGTGGCCGGCAAGTCCGGCCACGAACGGAAGTGTCTCGACGCGACGTGCGGAAAAGACGGGAGGGAGAGTGACGTTGACACTGCCGCCCGACCCCCAACCTTCCACCGCGTGTCCGGGGTGTAGCTTAGCCTGGTAGAGCGCCTGGTTTGGGACCAGGAGGTCGCAGGTTCGAATCCTGTCGCCCCGACCATTTTCTTTCAGTCATTTTCCCGCGTGCATCCGCTTCGGACGGACTCCCGTCGCTCCATTTGCCGGCACGCCATTGGCCTGTTTTTCTTCCTCGGCTTGGGAAGTTTCATCACGGCCGCCACGCCCCCCGCGCCGCCACCGGGCCGCGACCTGAGCTATAACGCCGTCACCACCGGCCCACGCTCCCCGGAGGAAGAGCGGCTCTCGTTCCGCTTGCCCGCCGGCTTCGAAATCGAACTCGTGGCCGCCGAATCGGAGGGCTTTGGGAAATTCATCAACGTTACGTGGGACGCGCGCATGCGGCTCTGGTCGATGACCGCCCTCGAATACCCGGTCGATGGGAACGAACAAAAAGCCGCGTCCGACGCGCTCTTCGCCGCGGGCGGCCGCGACAAGGTGGTCGTCTTCGATGCACCTTACGCCATTTCCGCCCCCGGCCGCGCCGCAGTTACTGCCCCGCCCCGCGTCTTTGCCGGCGGGCTCGTGATGCCCCTCGGCGTGCAACCCTATCTGGACGGCGCTCTCGTCCAATACGGGACCGACATTCGCTTCTACCGCGACACGGATGCCGACGGGCGCGCCGACCGTCACGACGTGATCCTCACCGGCTTCGGCACGCAGGACTCCCACCTCTTTCCCCACCAGTTTCTCCGCCAACCCGGCGGCCAGATCTTCGTGGCGCAGGGTCTCTTCAATTATTCGAAAGTCCATCGCCCCGACCGCCGACCGTTCGCGGATGGTTTCATCGAAATCACCTTCAACCAGTGCAAACTCGGGCGCTTCACCCCGGACGGTGCGCGGTTCGAAAGTCTCACCGCCGGACCCAACAACATCTGGGGTCTCGTCACCTCGCGCGAGGGCGAGACATTTTTCCAGGAGGCCAACGACATCGGGTATCCTGTCATCCCCTACGAGCCCGGTGTCTGGGTCACAACCGGCTCCAAGGATCGGCTCCGCCCCTACCAGCCGCTCATGCCGCCCCCACTTGCCCCCGCGCAGATGGGCGGCACTGGCCTCAGCGGCCTCGCCCTCGCCGAGGACCGCGACACG
>JBKJRG010000826.1:0-2769 GCA_046594805.1 Opitutaceae bacterium
TAGGGGCGCCGCTTGACGACGCGCGCGAAGACCATTGTCAAGCGACGCCCCTGCCACTGAGTCACTCGTTTCTCCTCGGTGCACGGCGGGTGCTCCAACCCGCGGACACGCCTGGGCAAAATTGCTACCGAGCTTGCCCAGGAAACCAAGATCGCGAAACCACTCGATAGAGCGCTGACCGCAGGAGATGCGGCTTATCGTCGTTTGCCGGTGGAGCGCGTTGACCTCAACGCGCTTTCCCGATTCACGTCCTAGTCCAGGCGCGTGTAATCAACGCGCCCCACCCCAACCGTCCGTCCCTCTCGCCCCCGATGCCACATTCAAAAAACCATTCCACTCCGCTTTCCCGTCGCGGCTTTATCGCTCAATCCGGCGCGCTCTCCGCGGCCGTGGCCGCTGCCACGTTATTGCCCTCTGGCATCGTCACGCCCGGCCGTGCCGCCACGACGCCCGCCACGATGCCGCCGAAAAAGAAAATCCCAATTGGCATCGAGCTTTATGCGGTGCGCGGAGAGCTGACCAAGGATCTCCCAGGCACGCTCCGCACCGTCGCAAAACTGGGCTATGAGGTCGTCGAGTTCTACTCGCCGTACTTCGCCTGGAAATTCCCGTACGCCAAGGAAGTCCGCACGATGATCGATGACCTCGGGCTGAAGTGCTACTCGACGCACAACGGCGCCACTTCAATTACGCCGGGCGAGACGATGGATCGCGCGATCGAGTTGAACCAGATTCTCGGCTCGCGGATCATCGTGCTGGCCTCGCCCCCGCGCGGAGTCGTGGGGGTCGATGGCTGGAAGAAGGTGTGCGAGCAATTCACGACTGCGTCGGAAAAATTCGCGCCGCATGGACTGGCCGCGGGTTTCCACAATCACGCCACCGAGTGGGCGAAGGTGGACGGCGAGTTGCGGATCATGGACATCATTGCCGCCAACACCCCGAAGGAGTTCGTGCTCCAGCTCGACGTCGGCACCTGCGTCCACGCCGGCGCCGATCCGGTCGCGTGGATCAAGGCGAACCCCGGCCGCATCCGGAGCGTGCACCTCAAGGATTGGGCGCCGGGCACCAAGGAGGAGGAGAAAGCCTATCGCGTGCTCTTCGGCGAAGGCGTCACGCCGTGGAAGGAACTCCTCGCGGCGGCCGAGTCGGTCGGCGGCGTGGAATTCTACCTGATGGAGCAGGAAGGCAGCCGGTACTCCGAATTCGAAACCGCCGAGCGCTGCCTCGCCATCTGGAAGAAGATGCGCACGGAGGCCTGACGGAGCGACGGTTTTTCAACCGCCGAAACCCGTTTCGCTTTGGGGTCGTCCAGGTTGGGCGGGTCTGGTGCAAGCGTGGCGTCGCTTCGCACCAAGGCGACTTCACTTATGAAACGCACCTGCGTTTCTGGGCCGGTGGACGCTCTTCCCCTTGTGAAAGGTAAGGTTTGAAACCACGTAAGGAACGGCTGGTGGGGAGGAGACGCCCGCGCCCTAGTCGCGGCGTTGTTGCCAGTAGTCGGGGTCGCGGTGGAGGTGGAGGTGCTTCACCGCCCAAATCACGACCATGTCGCTTTCGATCGTGTAATAGATGCCGTAGGGAAACCGATCCACGAGGCAACGGCGCACGTCATCTTCGACGATTCGCCACGTGCGAGGCCGGGCAATGATGCTGCGGACGCCGGCCTCAATCTCGTCGGCGAATGCGTCGCCGAGCCCTGGCACCTGCTGATTGTAATACTGGCCGGCGGCGATGTATTCGGCCAGCGCCTGGTCGCGAAGCGATATCTCCTCAGCGCAGCGCGTCGCGCGCGCGGCGCAGAGCTTCGCCGCCATCGACATGTCTAGCCGTTCCCGACCGGACGGCTTCCCTACGACGGCGAACTTCATCCAAGTGACTACGCTCCACCGCGGGGTTGGCTTCGCCGGAAAGGCTTTCGAGCAGCTTCTCGACAAGTAGAGCCCGACCCGCGACCGGCAAACCCAAGGCTTGGGCAGCAACTTTGTCGACGGTGTCGGCCATGAAGGTAAGATGCGCCGGGAACGGCCCAAATCAAGTGGCTTCGCCAAGTGGCGCACCTGCGAGAAACGTAGTGGAAAACCATGCTGCCGGCATGGCGCGGGGCGTCGGGAGCGGCACCGCGCATGAGCAGCGTCCTTTGGAAAGGGATCGAGGCTGGCTTGCTATTTTTTCTGCTTCGATTTCTCCACATTTTTCGCGTGGCGGCCCGAGGGATCACCGTGGTCGACGATGCCACCGGCGGGATTGAGCTGGGAGAGGACAGCCGCGAGGCGTTGGCGTGCGACGAGCGCGGCGGGATTTTTTGAATCGGCGGGGACGAGTTTCTCTTCGAACGGCGCGCTGCTCATATCATAGAGCTCGCCCTTCTCATTGAGCTTCCAGCCGGTCTCGCGGACATACCACATGCGGGCGAGTTGATTGAACGCCCAAGTGCGGGGCTGGCCTTTTTCGCCGCGAAACTGGGGGGCGAGGCTGCTGCCGTCGATGATGGTCTTCTCGGGAAGTTTCGCTGCCGCCAGTTCGGCGAACGTCGGGAAGAAGTCGCTGGCATCGACCATGTCTTTCGAGACCTTGCCCGCCGGAGTCACGCCCGGCCAGTTGACGATCATCGGGACGAGGCCGCCGCCTTCTAGCATCGAGCCTTTCGCTCCCGAGAGCGGGCGGCCGCCGATGGTGGCGCGGTCGGCTTTGCCGCCGGAGGTGCCGTTGTCGCCGAAGAAAACGATCAGGGTTTTTTCGCGGAGTTTGAGGCGGTCGAGTTCGGCGATG
>JBKJRG010000908.1:0-5194 GCA_046594805.1 Opitutaceae bacterium
CGTTTCCAAGTCGCGCATTTCACCCACCATAATCACATCGGGGTCCTGCCGCAGCGCGCGGCGGATGGCCTCCGAAAAGCTGGGCACGTCGACGTGCACCTCGCGCTGCGTCACCACGCAGCGCTTGTGGTTGTGGTAATACTCGATCGGGTCCTCGATCGTGATGATGTGGCCGTCCCGGGACTCGTTGATGTAATTGATCATCGACGCGAGCGTGGTCGATTTGCCCGAGCCGGTGGGGCCTGTGACCAGGAACAGGCCGCGCGGGCGGTAGAGGAGCTCACGAATCTTGTCGGGCAGGCCAATGTCCCGCAGGCCGAACATCTTGTAGGGAATCTGCCGCAGGACCATGCCGTAATTGGTCTTCGCCTTCATCACCGACACGCGGAAACGCGCCTTATCGCCAAACGCGAAGCCGAAGTCCGAGCCGCCGTTGAGCTTCACGTTCGAGATGTGCGCGTCGGGCGTGATGGCCAGCATCAGCTTCTCCGTATCGGACGGCGTGAGCGGCGGCCCGTCGATGGGCGTCATGCTGCCGCTCATCCGGATGGTCGGCGGCTGGTTGACCTGGAGGTGAAGATCGGAGGCACCCTGGTCGACCATCAGGTCGAGCAGGTCATTCATTTCGTAGCTCATGGTTGATCCGGTTTTGTAGGGGCGTCGCTAGCCGACGCCCGCCGCACCCCGAACAGGCGGGCGTCGTCGAGCGACGCCCCTGCGCGGGGTGCGGGTTGGTTCATGCTGGGGAGAGAAATTCGGCATTAGCTGGTGTCGCCGACGGTGATGGAAACGACTTCCTCGATGGTGGTCAAACCGGAGGTGACCTTGCGGGCGCCATCCTCGCGCATGGTGCGCATGCCGAGCGAGCGCGCTTTGTCGCGCAGCTTCGCGGTGCCGGCATTTTCATAGATCATTCGCTGGACCTCCTCGTTGATCACGAAGATCTCGAAGATTCCGATGCGGCCACGGAAGCCGGTGGCGTTGCACTCGGCGCAGCCCTCGCCCTTGGCAAACGTGGCGTGCGCGGCCTGCGCCGGGTTGATGTTCAGCGAGCGCAGCTCGTTCGAGCTCGCCGCGTAGGGCTTCTTGCAGTGACGGCAAATCTTGCGCACGAGCCGCTGCGCCATCACGGCGCGCAGCGACGTGGAAACCAGAAACGGCTTCACCCCGATGTCGATCAACCGCGTCACGGCGCCGGGCGCATCGTTGGTATGCAGGGTGGAGAACACCATGTGCCCGGTGAGCGACGCATTGATCGCGATCTCGGCGGTCTCCAGATCGCGAATTTCGCCGACCATGACGACATTGGGCGCCTGGCGCAGCATGGCGCGCAGCGCGGAGGCGAAGGTCATCCCGACATCGTGCCGCACCGGCACCTGGTTGATGCCGTTGAGCTGGTATTCCACCGGATCCTCGGCCGTGGTGATCTTTTTGTCCGGCGTGTTGATGAAGTGCAGGCACCCGTACAGCGTGGTGGTCTTGCCCGAACCCGTGGGCCCGGTGACCAGCAGGATGCCATCGGGCAGCGTGATGAGTTTTTCGAACACCGCTGCATCGTCGCTCAGGAAGCCGAGCTCGGGCAGCCCGAGGGTGAGGCCCTCCTTGTCGAGGATGCGCATGACGATGCTTTCGCCGTGGGCGGTCGGCAGCGACGACACGCGCAAGTCGAGCTGCTTGCCGGCCGACTGAATCTGGATGCGGCCATCCTGCGGGATCCGCTTCTCCGCAATCGAGATGTTCGCCATGATCTTCAGCCGGGAGACGATCGAGAGCTGCAGCCGCTTCGGCGGGTTCTCCACCTCGAGAAGGACGCCGTCAATCCGGTAGCGGACGCGAAAGCGTTTCTCGAGCGGCTCGATATGGATGTCCGAGGCGCGACGGTGGATCGCCTCGAGAATAATCTGGTGGACCAGCTTGATGATCGGCGCGTCGGCGTCGGTGTTGGTGGGATCGGCCGCGTGACCCGCCTCGGTCGTGACCGCGTTGGCCTCGTCGCCGACCGCCAGATCATTCAGGAGGTCGTCGATGGAGTTTGCGTCCTTGCCGTAGAAACGATCGATGGCCGACTTGATCTCCTCCGCCGTCGACACCATCGGATCGATCGGCATCTTTAAAAGGTAGCTGAGGGCGTCGATGCCGTCGGTATCGAGCGGATCCGCAATGGCGACGCGCAGCCGGCCGCCTTCGCGTCCCAAGGGGATCAACAGGTGCCTCGCCGCGACGGTCCGCGGGACCAGCTCGAGGGTGTCGCCGGTGATCCGCAGGTTCGTCATGTCGGGCGCCATCTGCATCCCAAACTCGGTGGCCACGAGCTCGGCGAGCTGGCGTTGCTGCAAGACCCCCTGCTGCTGGAGGAGCTCAATGAGGCGCGGAGCGGGTCTGGCCGGGTCCGCGTGAGCGCGGGCGATCGCCCGCGCGGCATCCGCTTGCGCCGGCTGCAACAGCCCGTGATCGAGCGCCAACTGCAGGATGAAATCGTCGACGGCCGCGGTCGCGGGCGAATGTGGCGGGTGGGAAGGCCTCATCGGGTAGGGGCGTCGCTTGACGACGCCCGTCGCGCGGGCCACGTGATAACCGCGACGGCATGCCGGCAAGCGGCAGCCCTACCACCTGCGGTACCGCTGACAGTCGGGTGTCCGGTCGACATGGTACGTCGCATCCGGCTTACTTGGGCGCGAGGCTGAGGAGAAACTCGGCGTTCGACTTGGTTTTCTTCAGGCGCGTGATCAGCATCTCCATCGACTCGATCGGACCGAGCCCCTGCATCGCCCGCCGCAGCCCGTAGATGCGCTGCAATTCCTCCGGGTGATAGATCAGCTCTTCCTTGCGCGTGCCGGAACGGTCGATGTTGATCGCCGGGAAAATCCGGCGCTCGACCAGGCCGCGGTCCAGGTGGAGCTCGCTGTTGCCCGTGCCCTTGAATTCCTCGAAGATGATTTCGTCCATCCGGCTACCTGTGTCGATCAGCGCGCTGGCGATAATGGTGAGGCTCCCGCCCCCCTCGATATTGCGGGCGGAGCCGAAGAAACGCTTGGGTTTTTGCAGCGCGTTGGACTCGAGGCCCCCGGACATCGTCTTGCCCTGGTTGCCCGTCAGCGCGTTGTAGGCGCGGGCGAGGCGCGTGATGGAATCGAGCAGCACGACGACATGCTCGCCCTGCTCGACCCGGCGCCGGCAAATCTCGATCACCATCTCGGCGCAGTGCACGTGGTTCTCGGGGGTCTCGTCGAAGGTCGAGGAGACCACCTCGCCCTTGGTGTGGCGCTTGAAATCCGTCACCTCCTCGGGGCGCTCGTCGATGAGCAACAGGATTAACTTCACCTCGGGGCTATTCTCCGAGATCGAGTTGGCGATATTCTGCAAGAGGACGGTCTTGCCGGTGCGCGGCGGGGCCACGATCAGCCCGCGCTGGCCAAACCCGATCGGCGTCAGGATATCGACCGCCCGCATCGAGACGTCCTTCGGGTGGACGTCCATGTTCTCGAGGAGAATCCGCTTCAGCGGGTAGTACGGCACCAGCTCCTCGAAGGGCGGGACGTTGGCAATCTCGTCCGGTTTCATTTTCATCACCGAATCGATTCGCACGACGGCGGGACAACGGTCGCCCTCCTGCGGCCCTTGCAAGGTGACCTCGAGTCGATGGCCGCGTTTCAGCCCGTAACGCTTGATCAAGGCATCCGGCAGGTAGGGGTCTTCCGGGTACAGGCGATAGTTGACGTGCTCGTGCACGACAAAGGCGCCGCGATCGTTGATGTCGATGTAGCCAAGGTCGCGCAGCGTGCGCTTGTTTTCGCCGGCGTATTTGAAGATTTCGGTGAGGAGTTGCCGCTTGGTGGGTGCACCCTCGAACTTCACGCCCAACTGGCGCGCGAAGGCCGTGAGATCGGCGAGGCTCTTCGCGTAGATTTCGTGGAGCCACAGCGCCTCGCCCCGGCCGGAGCCAAGATCGTCCGCCAGCGTGTCGAGGGCCGCCAGATCGGCGAAGCGGGCGGGATTCGGCAGGTCGCCGACGTGAACGGGCGCGCTCGGCGGAGGCATTTGGACCGGATGCTGTTCGCGCGGGGCGCCGCCACCCTGCTGCCAGCCACCGCCGCCGCCACCGTGCCGCCCCCGCTTGCGTTTGCCGTGCTTCCAAAAACCGCGGTCACCTCCCCCGCCGCCGCCTTGTTGCCCGTGGCCCTGCCATTCGGGCCGGCCGCCGCCGCCGGCCCCGCCGGGTTGCGGCTGATGTTTGGGCTGCGGCGACGAAGACGGCCCCTGGCCGCCCACGGCACGGTCGCCGTCCGCCGAGGGCGGCGCGGAGTCGCCTTGGGAAGACCCCGCGTGCGAGGGATCACCGCGCGGAGTGAATGTTTCGCGCTCGCGGGCGTCGGAGGATCCATCCGGCCGGGTCGGGGCGTCTTCGCCGCGTTCCGAACGATTGCTTTCGCCGGCGGCTTCCCGCGCGGGCGGGGCCTCTTCGCGTCGCTGCGGCTCTTCGCGCCGGGGCGACTCTTCCCGCCGGGGTGTTTCTTCCCGAGGGGGTGCCTCTTCGCGGCGGGCGGACTGCTCGCGATTGGGCGGCTCCTCCCGCAAGGTCATCTCCGCCAGCTCCGGCTTCTCGCGCTTCGGCGCTTTGACCGGCTTCTCCGCCGTGGGCTTGCGGGTCCGGGCGCGCGGGCGCGATTTCTTGGCGTCACCCGCATCGGCGCGGGCGGCGGACGACGTGTCGTCGGATTTGGAAGGAGGGGCCATGGAGAGGAATACAGGAGGAAAGTCGGCAGGCACGCACCGCGTCCCGACGCGGTTGGCGAGCCGAAGTTTCAAGCACCCGGGAGAGCGTTGGCCAAGCGGTCGACCTGGGCCTCGAGGAATTCGGGCGAACCCTCATTCCACAAGACAAAGTCGGACAGCTCGATTTTGCGCGCCAGCGGGAGTTGCTTGGAAATTCGCTGCCCGGCGAGCACGCGCGGAAGGCCGCGTTGCTCCAGTCGGGCGAGTTGCTGGGCCGGAGCACAGGCCACGCACACCGTGAAATCAAACCAATTCTCCAGCGCCTTTTCGAAGAGCAATGGAACTTCCACCGCCCACCGGGCCTCGGGTGCGCTGGCCAGGGCGGTGCGCCATGCCGCAAACACGCCGCCATGCGTCAATTCCTCCAGCCACAATCGCTCCGCATCGTCGGCAAAAACGCGTTCGGCCAGCGCGGCCCGGT
>JBKJRG010000030.1:0-4437 GCA_046594805.1 Opitutaceae bacterium
TGCTGGTGACCCACAATCCCGAGATTGCCCAGCGTTGTGACGTCACGCGGCCCATGCGCGACGGCGTTTTCGTCTAGCCCGCCCGGCGTCGACCGGCCAGACCTGTTGGAGCGGTGAAAAACACCGGAAGGGGACCGTGTCCCGGCCTATTTTAACGGGAGACGGTCACCCGCGGCGCAGCGGTTCGCGTCGAAGACCGCGCGATCGCTACGCGTCACAATAAGCAGGCAAAGAACGGAGTCGCGTCGGGGCTAATTACTCCGTATCGGAAATTTCCCGCCGAAATTTTGGTTTACAAGCGAAACGGCGCTCCCTTGTTTCTGAAGCGATTTTGGTCCACTCCCTCCAGTTCCTGTGACCTTCCACTCATCGCGAAACCAATTCCGGGCCCGACGGCTCGGAAGGACGGCGGTCGGCGCACTCCCTGAATTTTTTGCCCCACCGGCACCGGCCGGCGTGGCGTTGACCGTTTCGGCGTCCCGCTAACGTCGCCCATGTCCCAGCTTTTCCCGAAGTCGGCCAACAAACTGCCGTTCCAGATCCTGCTCTATCTGGGCGTGCTGGCCGGCATCGCCACGGCGGGCGTGACGTATTACATGACGCCGAAGTATACCCGGGTCGGGTACGCGCCGGTGCAGCCCGTGCCGTTCAGCCACGCGCAGCATGTGCAGGAAGTGGGGCTCGATTGCCGCTATTGTCACTCCAACGTGGACAAGTCCGGCCATTCCAACGTGCCGACCGCGCAGACCTGCATGAATTGCCATGGCACGATCAAGGCGAACAGCCCGCTGCTCGCCCCGATTCGCGCGGCTTACGATGTGCAAAAGAACGCCGACACCGGTAAGCCGGTGCCGTGGGTGTGGATTCACAAGACCCCGGATTACGCCTTCTTCAATCACTCGATCCACGTGAACCGCGGCATCTCCTGCGTCGAGTGCCATGGCAAGGTGAACGAGATGGACACCGTGACGCACACGCAGCCGTTGAGCATGGCGTTTTGCATCGACTGTCATCGCAACCCGGAGGCCCGGCTCCGCGACCCCAAGGATGTGTTCAATCTCGATTCCAAGCGGCTGGTGGATCAGGGGAAAAAGGGCGAGGAAGCCGCGGCAAAATTCAAGCACGACTGGAAATTGATGCCTCCGACGAGCTGCTCGGGCTGCCATCGATGAAACGCAAATTTGAACATCCTCCTGCCTCGGAGCGCGAGCTGAGCGGCCCGAAATACTGGCGCAGCCTCGACGAGCTCGCGGCGACGCCCGGATTCCAGGCCCAGTTGGAGCGGGAATTCCCGGAGGGCGCCTCCAGCATGGAGGGTTTCGATCGCCGGCAGTTCATGAAGATCATGGCGGCCTCCTTCGCCCTCGGTGGCGTGGGACTGGCCGGTTGCCGGCGTCCGGAGCAGTTCATCCTGCCTTACGGCAAATCCATCGAAGGCGTCATCCCGGGGCTGCCGCAGTATTATGCGACAGCGATGCCGCTGCGCAAAACCGCAATCCCCCTGCTGGCCGAGACCCACCAGGGCCGGCCGACCAAGATCGAAGGCAACCCGACGTACCAGCCCCATGGTGGGGCGGCGTCTTTGATTGCCCAGGCTTCCGTGCTCGACCTCTACGATCCGGATCGCGCCACGACCCATAGCCGGGGCGGGCAGGCGCTGAATGCCGAGGCGGTGAACAACCTGCTGGCGGGGATCAATCGCGCCCATGCCGCGGACGGCGGGGTTGGTCTCGCGTTTCTGGCGGAAGAGAGTTCTTCGCCAACGCGCGCGCGGCTGGTTCGCGCGCTCAAGACCCGCTTTCCGCGGGCGACGTGGGCGGAATACGAGCCGGTGGTGGATGAACCGCCGGCGGCGGCGGCGCAGGCGGCCTTCGGCGCGGCGGTGAAGCCGCTCTATGATTTTGCGAAGGCGCGTTGCATCGTTTCGATCGACGCCGACTTCCTGCGCGCGGAGGCGGGAAGCCTCTATTACGCGCGCAGCTTTGCCAACGGCCGGCGAGTGACGAAAAAGAGCGATCCGATGAACCGGCTCTATGCGGCCGAGAGCGGACTCACGCTCACCGGCAGCATGGCGGACCACCGGCTGCGGCTGGCGAGCAGCCACATGCTCGCGTTTGCGTCGCGGCTCGGGGCCACGGTTTATCCACAGGCGGCTGACGCGCTGGCGCCATTCGCCGAGGGACTCACGGTCGATGCAAAATGGATCGCGGAATGTGCGGCCGACCTGCAGGCGAATCGCGGCGCGTCGCTGGTGATCGCCGGGGCGCACCTGCCCGCCGAAGTCCATGCCATCGCCTACGGGCTGAACTCCGCGCTGGGCAATATTGGCCAGACGGTGCAGTTCATCCCGACCGAGACAACGGGCGCGGCCACGATTTCCGACCTCGCCGGGGTCATCAAAGGCGGTGCGATCAAGACTCTCGTCGTCCTCGGTGGGAATCCGGCTTATAACGCCCCGGCGGACCTCGACTGGGTGGCATTGCAAAAATCCGTCGGGGAGGTCGTGCGCTTCGGTTACTACGTGGACGAAACTTCCGGCGTAAATCCCGCGACCACGACGCATCTGGCGGCGGCACACTATCTCGAATCGTGGGGTGACGCTCGCACCGTCGATGGAACGGTGGTGCCAATTCAGCCGATGATCATGCCGCTTTTCGGCGGCTTGACCGAGATCGAGGTGCTGGCGCTACTGGCCGGTGAACCGAATTCCGATCCGCATGCCCTGGTCGCCGCGACGCTGGGCGGGCTGGCGGGCTCCACCGGGAATGCGGCGAAGGCGATGCACCGGTTTCTCCACGACGGCGTGCTGGCCGGCTCCGCCGCCAAGCCGGTCAATGTCCGGTTCAACCAGCAGGGCGTAACTCAACTTTTCCGCGACCCAGTGAAGGCGCCCGTCCTCAGCGCGTCGAACCTCGAGGTTCGGTTCGTGGCGGACAACAAGCTGGACGATGGGCGGTATGCGAACAACGGCTGGCTCCAGGAGTGCCCGGACCCGATCACGAAAATCTCGTGGGATAATGCCATTCTGGTCAGCCCGAAGCTCGCGCAGGAACTGAAGATTCTGCCGGCCGGTTCGAAGATTCAGGTGGCCCGCAAGGAGGAGGCGGAATTCACGATGGGGAAGGAGAAGGCCCGGGTCTTCGAGCTGAGCCTGGGCTCCCGCAAGATTCGCGGTCCCGTGCACATCCAGCCGGGGCTTTCCAATTATACCGTGATTGTGCCGCTCGGGTATGGCCGCACTGCGACCGGACATGTTGGCAAGGGCGCCGGATTCAGCGCTTATCCGTTGCGCACGTCGGCGGCGATGCATGTGGCGACGGGCGCGAAGCTCACCGACACCGGCACCCACGCGCTCCTGGCGAATACGCAAGAGCACTGGTCGATGGAGGGCCGGGATATTATTCGGGAGGCAAACTACGAAGGGGCGAATAGCTACAAGGAGAACCCCGCTTTCGTGAATTCGTTCGGCATGGAATCGCATACGCCGAGCAACCTCGGCTCGTATGGCGAGAAGATGACGCCGGCGCAGCGGGCCACGCTGGTCCCGCGCGGTAATTCGCTCTACGAAACCCCGAAAAACGACGGGCACCACCAGTGGGGCATGTCGATCGATCTCAGCACCTGCATCGGCTGCAACGCCTGCGTCGTCGCCTGCCAGGCCGAGAACAACATTCCGATTGTCGGCAAGGAACAGGTGATGAAGGGCCGCGAGATGCACTGGATCCGGCTCGACCGTTATTATTCCGATGGTCTCGCGGATGGCGGGGCATTCGGCGGCGAAGGCAACGCGCAGCTGCCGGAAGATCCCCAGATTTCCCTGCAGCCGATGACGTGCGTGCACTGCGAACTCGCGCCGTGCGAAACCGTCTGCCCGGTCAACGCGACGGTGCACGACGAGGAAGGCCTCAATGTCATGGCCTACAACCGCTGCATCGGCACGCGCTACTGCGCGAACAATTGTCCCTACAAGGTCCGGCGCTTTAATTTCTTCGACTGGAACCAGCGCAACCTGAACGAACTCTACCTCGGCCAGCTGGCGGACTTCGGCATGCCGGAGCTGGTGAAGATGGTGAAGAACCCGGAAGTCTCGGTGCGCATGCGCGGCGTGATGGAGAAATGCACGTATTGCGTGCAGCGCATCCAGAACGGGAAAATCCAGCATAAGGTGAAGATGACCCAGGCCGGCCGCCCGGGCGATGTGGTCGTTCCCGATCGCCAAATCAAGACCGCCTGCGAACAAACCTGCCCGGTCGACGCGATCACCTTTGGCAACATTCTCGACCCGGAGAGCGCGGTCACGAAGGCCAAGGCGCGCGAGCAGGATTATGCGGTGCTGGGGTACCTCAACACGCGGCCCCGTACGACCTATTCCGGCAAGCTGCGGAATCCGAACCCGAAGATGCCCGATTACAAGGATCTCCCGCTCAGCCGCGTCGA
>JBKJRG010000035.1:0-12023 GCA_046594805.1 Opitutaceae bacterium
GCGGGGCAACCCCGCCTCTCCCCACACCCCTCTCCACCCCGATTCCCTTGGAATCTCTTTCAAACCAATCCTACGGAAAAGTGTCACCTATCAGTGTCCGGAAAGTGTCACCCATCAGTGTCCGACCGCCGCTGAGCTGGCTGCCGCTCGCCCGCGAAGTCATTGCCCGGCTCAGCGATAAAACGAGTGCTGTCCGATGACGACGGTGTGGGCCAACCGGCGGGTCCACGTGGTGCGTTCCCCGGTGCGGGTATAGTGCGTGGAGCCATGCGTGACATCCTGCCAGTCGCCACTCAACGCTTCGTCAACTATCGCGAGGGCTTGGGGCCAGGTGCGATCGCGCTTGGCGCGCTGGATGGCCCGCCAAAGGGATTCCTGGCCGGAGGTCTGTTTGTTGAGCGCGCTGAATTGTTTCTCGCGCAGCACGGTCGGCATGAAGAGTTCCGGGAGCCCGCGCGCACGATTGCGAATCACGGCCATGACGCCGCGCAGGCCGAAATCGCCCTGGTTGGCCGCTTCCAACACCAGGCAGGCGGCGACCGTTTCGCGTTCCAGCTCGCTGAGTTCGTAGCGGGGGATGGAGAATTGAACGGCGGGTCGCACTCGGGCCGGTGGGGCCACGGGCGCGGGCGCGAGCACCACGGGGGTCGGCAAAAAGGAAAAGGACGGTTCCGAGGGGATGGGCGGGACGAAAAAGTGAGCAGTCCGCGACTCGGGTGAGACGGACGGCACCACGAAGGCCGCGGTGGCGGTCGCATCGGCCCGCGTTACCGCGAGGGCGACGAGTATTACGAGGAGGGGTGCCTGCGTTTTCACGAGGCACATACTGACAGAGCCCCGGAGCCGGCTGTATGGGGTGAGTGACCAAGAAATGCTGGGGTGGTTTTCTCGGGGATCCCCTAAGCTTTTAATGGATTAACATTTGAATAGGCTTTGGTCGTTGGAAAAACGGTCTTTTTTACGCCTCCTAGGGCCGCTAAAAAGGGCCAAAAGCCGCCGGTCCAACAGGCGTTTTATTAGCCTGCGGCGCCCTTGCTGGCCGGAATTTTCTCCAAGGGCTCTTCCGCGGGACCGGAGATTACTTCCCCGGTCGGCTTGAAACGCGAGCCGTGGCACGGGCAATCCCACGTCTGTTCAGCGTCGTTCCAGCCGACGATGCATTATTCCGGGCAATTTCACGAACGGCACCTCCGGCATGAATTCCGAAACGATGCCCAGTTCGTGGGCGAGTTGCGCCTCCCGGTTGAACTCCTCCGTGTCCTTCTCCTCCGCGCCCGCCAGCGGCGCATGCAAATATCCTGGGACCCAGCGAAAATCGCAGGCGATAGGAGGTCGTGTCCATGGACGAAAACGACATCGCCTGAGCGGAAACAGGAAAGGCGGAGGCAGTTCGCCTCCGCCGTTGGACAAATCTAACAGGCGGGGTCAGCCAGACAGACGCCCCGCGATGGATTTGGTGCGCTTAGCGCGTCGCTTTGTTCTGAATCTTTTCGCCGACGCGTTCCGTGTCCTTGCCGAGGCCCTTCATGGTGTTGCAACCAGAGAAGGCGAAGGCGCAGAGCAGCGAGAGGACAAGGGCGAACAGAGTCGGTTTGTGAAGGGAGTTCATTAATGGGACGGGTTTAGGTTCGCATCCACTTTACCGCGTCTCGTCGGGTTACGCCATAGGGTGGATACCTAACCCACCGTCCCGTCATCACTACCGAAGGCCTCTGATGCACAGGGTGAACGAATTCCCGGGCGGGGGGTCTGGGATGCGATGGTAGTCACCGAGTTGAAAAAAAATTTCCGGCACATCAAACGTGGCCGCCCCGGGCATCGCTTTCGGGACCACTACGCGCGCGAACGCCGGACGCATCGGGGAGGAAGATCCACCTCGCGAATCCTGACCCTCTTGTTGGGCATCGCTGCAGTGATCGTCGGCGTGGTGCTGTGTGTCATCCCCGGGCCCGGACTGCCGTTCATTTTCGTTGGCGGCGGCTTGCTGGCGGCGGAATCTCTGTTGGTCGCCCGGATCATGGACTGGCTGGAGGTAAAGGTCCGCACCGTGTGGAAGTGGGGGATGGGCTACTGGAAGCACTGGCCACGGTGGGCCCAGGTGCTGGCAGGCGTCCTGGTGGTTGCAGGGGGCCTCGCGAGCTCGTTTCTGTTCTATCGGCTGGTCAGCGGATAGATTTTTTTTGCCAGCGCCCGACTGATATTCCCCGGGAACGGCTTTCCCCTCGACATGGATTTACTTTCCTCCCGGCCTTTCTGGCCCATTCGGGATGGCCTGCCGGCCGCATTTCCGCCGCTCACCAAAGACGCCGCGTGTGACGTGGCCATCATCGGCGGCGGCATCAGCGGCGCGATGATTGCGCACACCCTGACGGCAGCCGGGCTCGACATCGTCGTGGTGGATCGCCGCGAAGTCGCCCACGGCAGCACCGCGGGCAACACGGGCCTTCTGCTCTACGAACTGGATGTCCCTTTCCACCGGCTGGTCCGGCGGATGGGCGCCGAAAGGGCAACCCGCGCGTTCCGCCGATGCCGCGACGCCGTCCCGATCGTCGCCAAGCTGGCGCGGCAGTCGGCCTTCGACTGCGGATTCGCGCCGAAATCCAGCCTTTATCTTGCCGCCACCCGCAAGGATGTGCCGATGTTGAGGCGGGAATTCGAGTCGAGACTGGCGGCAGGGTTTGAAGCCGAGTGGTGGTCGCGTTCGCGGCTCGCCCGGGAAAGTTCACTGCCGCACGCCGCGGCCATTTTGTCCCGCGGAGCCGCCCAGCTCGACGCCTACCGGCTGACCTACGGCCTTTTGCTCGCGGCTCAGGAGCGGGGCGCGCGCGTGCATGATCGCACCGCGGTCACGCGCTGGACGTTTCGCCGGCGCGGCGTCGATTTATTCACCTCGCGTGGCACTCGCGTTCGCGCCCGACACCTCGTGGTCGCAGCGGGTTTCGAGTCGGGCCGATTCCTGCCGGAGCCCGTGGGCGTCCTGCACAGCACGTTCGCCGTGATCAGCGAACCGGTGCCGACGTTTGCCGGCTGGCCGCAGGATCGCTGCCTGATCTGGGACACGGGGGACCCGTACCTCTACCTGCGTACGACCGCGGATGGCCGGGCGATGATCGGCGGGTACGACGAACCCTTCCGCGATCCGAGCGCGCGGGACCGGTTGTTGCCCGCCAAGGCCCGGGCCTTGGCGCGGCGCTTTCGGCAGCTCTTCCCGCGGATCCCCTTCGAGCAGGCGACAGCGTGGGCCGGCACGTTTGGGTCGACGGACGACGGTTTGCCCGTCATCGGAGCGCATCCGAAAGTCCCGCACACCTGGTTCGCGCTGGGTTTCGCGGGCAACGGCACAACGTTCAGCGCCATCGCCGCCGGGGTCATCGGCGAAGCGGTGCAGGGCCGGATCGATCCGGACGCGGATTTGTTTGGGTTTCGCTAGGAGAACAGAGTCACAAAAGTCGGGGCAAATCTGTCAGTTGGCGGCGGAATCGGGCTCCCGCGGAGCGGCGGTTTCCCAACCGCCGAAAATCAGAGCGATCACTCTTCGACACCTTTTCGAAATCCATTTGGGCGCTTGGGAAAGCGCCCCTCCGTTCGAGGACCCTTGGGGCGCCTGGGATACCCACCGCCAACTGGCAGAGGCGCCCCAAAGGTCCCACCCAACCATTCGTTTCTCAGTGTCTTTGTGCCTTTGTGGTTCAATGGTCTGGTTTTGGCGTTAATTCTGGTCAACAAGTTGGTCGAAATGCGAAAACTGGTTTTCCCGCTCTTATTTTTCATCGGCGCTGGGCTGTTGGCGGCCGCGCCGGCCACCCGCCCCAACATCGTCCTCATCATCGCCGACGATCTGGCCTGGGATGATCTCGGCGCCTTTGGCCATCCCACGATTCGGACGCCGCACCTTGACCGGCTGGCCCGCGATGGCATGCGTTTCGACCGGGCTTTCGTCACCGCAAGTTCGTGCAGCCCGAGTCGTTCGAGCCTCATCACCGGCCGGTATCCGCACAGCACCGATGCCGAACAGCTCCATTGGCCGCTTCCCGCCGCGCAGATCACCTTCGTGGAGCAACTGCGCGCGGCGGGATATTGGACCGGCGCCGCCGGGAAATGGCATCTCGGCGAGGCGGTCCGCGGGCGCTTCGACGTGGTCCGTGAGGCCGACCCCGCGGGTTACACTCTCGCGGCCAATGCCAAGGCGGGCAGCACGAAGATGTCGATGCAGCAAAGCGGGGATATCCAGAGTGGCTGCACCGACTGGGTGCCGCTGCTGCGGGCGCGGCCCCGCGACAAACCCTTTTTCGCCTGGCTGGCCGCGCTCGATCCCCATCGCGACTACGAGGAGAAAATCTCCGATGCGCCCACGCGGCCGGAGAATGTCATCGTTCCCCGCCACCTGCCTGACACGCCGGCGGTGCGGGCCGAGTTTGCCGCCTATTATGATGAAATCGAACGGCTGGACCGTTTCGTCGGTGGAGTGCTGGGTGAACTGGAGGCGCAAGGCGTGGCCGGGGAGACGCTGGTCGTTTTCCTGAGCGACAACGGCCGGGCTTTTCCGCGCGACAAAACCACGGTTTTCGATGGCGGGATCAAGACACCCCTGATCATGCGGTGGCCGGGTCGCATCGCACCCGGCCAAATGTGTCCGCAACTCATCAGCACGGTCGATCTCGCGCCGGGCTTCCTCGCGGCCGCCGGATTGCCGCCCGCGCCGACCATCCAGGGCGTGAGTTTCCTCCCGCTGCTGACCCAGCCGGCCCGGCCGATTCGTCCCGAGATTTACGCGGAGCAGAACTGGCACGATTATGAAAACCGCAGCCGGGCCGTGCGCACCGCCGATTTCAAATTGATCGTGCACGAATATCCCGATTTGCCGCTCACGCCCGGCGCCGACGCGTTGCGGAGCGTGACCTATGGTGAGATGGTCCGCTTGAAAACCGCGGGGCAGCTCCCGGCGGAGGCGCAGCAGTGCTTCATCGCTCCGCGTGCCCGGGTGGAATTCTACGATTTGCGCCAGGATCCCGGCGAGATGCGCAACGTAGCTGCGCAGCCGGCTTACGCCGCTGCCGTCGCTGACCTGACCGCGCGGCTGGCAAACTGGAAAAAGATCACCGCCGATGTCGTACCCGCGCGACGGACACCGGACGAATTCGATCGCGAGACGGGTGCACCGCTCCCCAGTCGGAAACGCCCCCGGCCGTCCAAGGCCGAGATGAACCGCGGGTGAATCCGACGGTTTCCGCGGTGTTCAACCCGTCGCCGCCATGGGCGGCTGGATGCCGAGCAACCGTCCGCTGTGCGCTTCGAGCCGCACAACCGTGCCGCTCGCCGCGATCGCCACCAGGATGTTGTCCTCCTCGCCCGCGATGGCGGTGCAGGGATCGGCCGGGTCCGGCCACTCCGCCATCCATTGCAGCCGGAAAGCCGCGTCGAGGCAGTAGAGATTGGGCAGTCCCGGCAACAGGCCGAAGGGATGTTCGCGCACGTAGTAACGCAGGGGCCCGTGGCGAAACTCCACGACGGCGGTGGCGAGCGGCGCGTGGCCGCCCGCGCGCGTGCCTTCACGCGTAAGCTGGCACAACGTGCCATCGATAACAGCCAGGGCAGGAGGCGGGGTAGTCACAGCTAGGGCCGGCAAGGTCAGCAGCTTAGTGACAATCCGGCGACAAGAATTTTTGGGGCTTCCGCCGCGATTCGGCGTGGACCTTGCGCCGTTTTCCGAAGATCCATCGGGTCATGGCGCGTATCGCAATCGTCGGCCCCGGTGCAATTGGCGGGATCATGGCGGCCTGGCTGGGCCGCACGGGCGCACATGAAGTGATCGTGTGTGCCCGCCGGCCCCTGGGCGAGTTCGTGGTCGAGACCCCCACCGAGACGATCGTCGCGCGACCACAGGTTCTGACCGATCCCGGCAAGGCGCCGGCGGTCGATTGGGTGCTGGTCGCGACCAAAACCTACGACTCCGCCAGCGCGGCCGGATGGTTTGGCGGTCTGCGCGCCAACGACGCACCGGTCGCGGTCCTCCAGAATGGCGTCGAACAGCGCGAGCTCTTCGCGCCCTGGGTGCGCGCGGAAAAAATCGTGCCGGTGTTGTTGTATTGCCCCGCCGAGCGGACCGAGCCGACCCGCATGCGGCAGCGGCGGGAGGCGCGCATCGACGTGCCGGACAACGCGCTCGGGCGGGATTTCGCCGCGCTCTTTGCCGGCACGCCGATTGCCGTGACACCGCGCCCCGATTTTCAAACCGCGCTCTGGCGCAAGATCGGGCTGAACGCGATCGGGGTGCTCAACGCCATCCTGCTCCAGCCGACGCGGGTGTACCACGAGCCGGCCATTGCAGAACAGGCGCGCGCGTTGATCCGCGAGTGCCTTGCCGTCGCGCGCGCCGAGGGCGCCGTGATTGGCGACGAGTTTGCGGATGAGGTGCTTGAAATCTACCGCGGCAACCCGCCCGACTCGGTTAATTCGCTGCACGCCGATCGCATCGCCGTGCGGCCGACCGAAATCGATGCGCGCAACGGCGTCATCATGCGGCTCGGTCGCAAGCACGGCATCCCGACACCGTGCAACGATTTCGCGGTGGCCGTGCTCGAGTCGCTCAGCGCGGCGGATCGGCGCGGGTCCGGTGGCCGGACCTGAGGGGGCGTCGCGCCGGCGGCGAGGCGGGGCCGGATTAACCTGACCGATGGGTTGACTTCAACGCGCCTCGCTACCGCTGCGCGCTCGCCGGCGTGATTCCAGTTTGGCACGGTCTTTCGTTTTGGCCGCATAAATGTAGGTCAGCTCGCTTGCGAGCGCGGTTTGGCGCGCGCAAGCGCGCTGACCTACGGTAAAGGCGTTTGAACAGCCAAAACGAAAAACCATGCGCCGAGATGGCTCGGGAGCGGCACGTCATGGCCCGAGCAGCGCAGGCGGTTTTTATTTCTGCGGGGCCGCACTGGTCGCAAAACAAGCGGACGCCCCTGCCACCCTAGCTTCAAAGTCGGCAAGCTCGCGTGCATAGTCGAGACCAGCGGCCACGTCGGGAGCAGTGAGATCGGGGAACCCCTGCAGATCCCGTTGCCTGGCAGTCGGTTTTTCGGCTGGCGTGCCCTCTGCTCCGTTGAGACCTTCAACTTGGCGCATGTCCAGCCAGCCAGCGACTACCCCACCAGCTGCAGTTTTCCTGAGTTACGCGCGCGAAGATTCCGAGGCCGCTCGGAGAATCGCCGACGCGTTGCGTGCCTTTGGCGTCGAAGTTTGGTTTGATCAGGCAGAATTGCACGGGGGCGACGCCTGGGACGCGAAAATCCGGAAGCAGATTCGAGAGTGTGCGCTTTTCGTTCCCATGATTTCAGCGACAACTGAAGCCCGGCGTGAGGGGTACTTTCGTCGGGAGTGGAAACTGGCAGTCGAACGGTCCTACGACATGGCGGCCAGCCGCACCTTCCTCCTGCCAGTCGTCCTCGACGGCACGACCGAGTTCGGCGCGGAAGTGCCGGAAGAGTTCGTGCGGGTGCAATGGACCCGGCTGGAAAAGGGGTCACGTCAGGAATCGGTACTAAATACGCTCGAGAGCTGCTGCACTCGGGATGGTGCTGGGAGGAGAACTTGTTCCGGAATCCTGACATGACCCCTGCTCCGACCCCGCAATTGCCGGCGATGTTGATGATGCTCGAACTGAAGCGGCTTGTCGCCAAGCGCGCGGACGGCGCGTTTGAGGCGCGGAGCTGAATTTATGCTGAACAAAAACCTGATCGTTCTGGGAGCTCTGGCCCTGGCGGTGGCCGGCGCCGTTGCGGCGGATTCCGCCCAGCGGGCCATCACGCACGAAGATTTGTGGCTGTTGAAGCGAGTCGGCACGCCGGTGCCGAGCCCGGACGGAAAATGGGCCGTGTTTCCGGTGATCGCGCCGGCTTACGACGCGAAGGACCAAACGTCCGATCTGTGGATCGTGCCGATCGATGGGAGCGCGCCGGCGCGGCAGCTTACGCAGACGAAAACGTTGGAGAGCGGGGTCGACTGGAGTCCGGACGCGAAACGCATCGCGTTTTCCTCGAAGCGCGACGGCGACGATGTGGCGCAACTCTATGTGCTCAGCCTCGCCGGCGGTGAAGCGGAGCGCGTGACGAATCTCACGCTCGGCGCGCGGCAGCCGAAATGGAGCCCCGACGGCACAAAACTGCTTTTCGTGAGCGACACGTTTCCCGGTTGCGCCGACGAAGAGGCGAACAAGAAGGCCGCGGCCGCGCGCAAGACGCGCAAATACAACGCTCGCGCCTATGAAACTTTTCCGGTTCGTTTTTGGGATTACTGGCTCGACGAGAAGAAGGCGCATCTCTTCGTGCAGCAGGCGAACGCCGGCGCGAAAGCGAAAGATTTGTTCGCCGGCTCGAAGCTCGCCGCCTCGGCCGGCTTCGGACCGCAAAACACCGACGAAGGCCAGGCCATCGAGGCGGAGTGGGCGCCCGATGGCGCGAGCGTGGTGTTCACGGCGGCGGTGAATCGCGACGCCGCGGCGCGCGCGCCGGTGCGGACGCAGATTTTCTCGGTGCCTGCCGCGGGCGGTGAGCCGCACAATCTCACGAACGACTCGCGCAACTACACGCAACTGGCGTTCGCGCCAGACGGTCGCACGCTGCTGTGCGCGACGAGCGAGGAACGGCTCGACAAGGTTTACGCGCTCACGCACCTCGCGAGCTTCCCGTGGCCTTTCGACGCGGCGAAGCGAAACGTGCTCTCGGCGTCGCTCGACCGTTCGGTGAATCGGTTCGCTGCCCCCGACGGTAGCGCGCGGGTGTGGTTCACGTGCGAGGATGCCGGGCGCGAAAAACTCTATTCGGTGGCGTTCGCGGGCGGCGACGCGCGCGAGGAAAACGTGATGGAGAAGGGCTGCTTCACCGGTCTCGGCAGTGGTGGGAAGGCCTTGGTTGCTAATTGGGATGCCGCCACGAATCCGCCGGAAATTTTCGCGCTTGGCACCGCGGATGGGAGTTCGAAGCGGCTTACAAGTTTCAACCCCGAAAAGGCGGCCGCCCTCGACCTGGCGCCGCTGGAGCAATTCACGTTTGCGAGCAGCCGGGGAAAGAAAATTCATTCAATGCTGCTTCGCCCGCCGGGCTTCGATGCCGCGAAAAAACATCCGCTCTTCGTCGTGATCCACGGCGGAGCGGCGAACATGTGGCGCGACGCCTGGGTGCTGCGCTGGAACTACCACCTGCTGGCCGCGCCGGGTTACGCGGTGCTGCTCACCGATTACACCGGTTCGACCGGCTACGGCGAAAAATTCTCGCAGGACATCCAGTTCGATCCCCTGCGAGGGCCAGCGGATGAAATCAACGAGGCGGTGGACGAGGCGTTGAAAAAGTTTTCGTTCCTCGATGCCTCCCGGTTGGCGGCGGGCGGCGCGAGCTACGGCGGTCACCTCGCCAACTGGCTCCAGGCGACGACCACGCGCTACCGATGCATCATCTCCCACGCCGGCGAGGCCGACCTCATCATGCAGTGGGGCACGAGCGACGTGATTTACAGACGCGAAGTGAGCAGCGGCACCCCGATCTGGGGGGACGGCAAGACATGGCGTGAACAGAGCCCCGCGCTCCAAGGTGGCAATCACGCGAAGGGCACGGGCTTCAAGTCGCCGATCCTGATCACCGTCGGCGAACAGGATTTTCGCGTGCCGATGAACAACGCGATGATGTGGTTCGCGCTCAACCAGCGCCTGGACGTGACGAGCAAGCTCATCACGTTTCCCGAGGAAAATCACTGGATCCTCAAGGGCGAAAACAGCCGCTACTGGTTTGGCGAGGTGCACGGCTGGCTCGCGAAATACCTGAAGTGAGCATCGCTCGTCCGTAGCGGAAACCGCCACGTTTTCGCCATTCGCGAAACGCAATTCGCGGCCGGTGACACAATTTTCGCTTGCGCTGCCGCCGGGCTGAAGGTCCCCTCGCCTTGCCTGTAGGGGTGTCCTCCGCGGAGGACTGAGATTGCGGTGCGCTCGGCCGCTCGACCCTTCGAACCTGAAACGGATCATGCCGACGAAGGAAACAGCAGGCGCCGCAATTCGCGCCATCGGGCGCACGGTGCCTCTTTTCCCGGGAGTCTTTTTCAGGGCGGGCTCACGCCACCATGAAACTTCCGCCGAAACAAATCCTCCCGCTGCTCGCGGCGACCTGCCTCACATTCGTTTTTGCCCGGGCGCAGACACTCCTCGCGCCGCCTGGTCTGCCCGTTAAGCTCGCACCGGTCGTCGTTGCCAGTGACCTCTGGGAGTCTCCGCTCGCGCGCATCCCCGCCAGCGTGACGGTCTTTGACGAATCCGCGCTGCGCGACGGCGTGATCCGCCATTTCGCCGATCTCGCGGAGCAAATTCCGAATCTTACCTTTACCGGTGCGACCTCGCGACCGCGCTATTTCCAAATTCGCGGCATCGGCGAAAATTCCCAATACGAGGGGGAGACGCCTGATTCCACGGTCCGCTTTCTCGTCGACGATCTCGATTTTACCGGACTCGGCACGATCGGCGGTGCGTTCGATGTGCGTCAGGTCGAGGTGCTCCGCGGGCCTCAGGCGGGCGCGTTCGGCGCCAATGCCGCGGGCGGGGTCGTGCGGCTGCTCACCAATGCGCCCACGCCGTTCTGGACCGGACAGGTGGAGGCGAGCATGGGCGGCGACGCGCTGCGCTCAGGTGGATTCGCGGTCGGCGGCCCGCTCGCGCCGGGCAAACCGGATCAGCTCATGGCGCGCCTCGCGCTGCACCAGAGCAACAGCGATGGCTTCCGGCGCAACGTCACCCTCCACCGCGACACCAACGCCCGCGACGAGTTCTCCGCGCGTCTCCGCCTCACCGCGAATCCCTCGCTACTTTGGCGCTGGGACGCCGCGCTCCTTTACGCCGATTTCCACAACGGCTTCGATGAATTTGCCCTGAACAATAACGGCCGTCTGACCTACAGCGATCAGCCCGGCCGCGACGAGCAGCGCTCCCGCGCCGCGAGCCTGCGCGGCACGTTCTCCGGCCTCGCCGGCGCACGCCTCACCAGCGTCACGGGCGCCAGCACCACGAATTCCCGCTACAGCTACGACGACGACTGGACCGCTGCCTCCTACCGCGGCTTCAGCGATCTCCAGCGCGACCGCGCTGTCTTCAGCCAGGAGCTGCGACTCGACTCCGCGCTCGCCCACGCCGCGCTCGGCTCGATTGATCGTTGGACGCTCGGCGCATTTTTTTCCGAAACGCGCGAGACCAGCACCTACACCGACGAAGATCCCGCCAACCTCCGCGGGCTCCGCACCCGTTATCACGGCGAAAACATCGCGCTCTTCGCGCAGGGCGCGCACGATTTCTCGACGGCCACGCGGGTCACGCTCGGTCTGCGCGCCGAACGCGTCGCTCTCGATGGCCGCGGCACCAAGACCCGCTTCCGGAAAACCCGCGGCACCTTCGATCCGGTCGCGACGTTTGCCCCGTCCTTCGACGACACGCTGCTCGGCGGCAAACTCACCCTCGAGCACGATCTCTCGGCGCACGAGCACGCGTTCGTCTCGGTCACGCGAGGGTACAAGGCGGGAGGCATTAACCTCGATGCGCGCATCAGCCCGCCGGCCGACCCGCTCACCTACGGCACGGAGACGCTTTGGAATTACGAGGCCGGCGTGCGCGGCCACTGGCTCGATCAGAAACTCACCGGTGAGTTCACCGTGTTCCACCTCGCGCGCCGCGAGACGCAGGTGCGCGACTCCGCGGGCTTCGGTGGCAGCTATCGCTTCTTCACCGCCAACGCCCGCGCGGCGCACGTGACCGGTTTCGAATCCTCCGCAGCCTACGCGCTCACGCCGGCGCTTTCGCTGCACGCCACGCTCGCGCAGATGAGTTCCGCGCTCGACCGTTTCACGCTCGCCAACGGTAGCCGCGGCGGCGGTCGCGCGCTCGCAAACTCCCCGCGCTACGGCTACACCGTCGGCGCGCGTTTCCGGGACGCCTCGGGATTTTTCGCCAACGCCGATCTTGTTGCCCGCGCGCGCCAGTTCGACTCCAACAACCAAAACGAGGC
>JBKJRG010000046.1:0-6213 GCA_046594805.1 Opitutaceae bacterium
ATCCGCGCGGTGGGACCGCGGCTCGCGGATTTCGGTGTCGGCGGCACGCTGGCCCAGCCGGTGCTGACCTTGATCCGGAACTCGCAATCGCTCGCCACCAACACCCGCTGGAATACCGCCAGCAACGCCGCAGCAATCCGCGAGGCCGCTGTGCGGGTCGGCGCCTTCACGCTCCTGGAAGGCAGCGCCGATTCCGCGTTGCTCGCCACGCTGGCACCCGGGGAATACACGGCGCAGGCCGGGGGCGTGAACAACACCACGGGCGTCGCCTTGGTGGAGATTTACGATGCGGACGCGGTCACCACGGCCACGTCATCGCGGTTGATCAACACCGCGGTCCGCGCGCAGGTCGGCGTCGGGGCGAACATCCTCATTCCCGGACTGGTGGTCAGCGCAGGCGCACCGAAAACCGTCCTGATCCGCGCGGTCGGTCCGGGCCTCGCCGTCTTCGGGTTGACCGGGGTGCTCGCGGAGCCGGTCGTCAGCCTGTTTTCCGGTTCGGAGCGATTGCTCACGAACACAGCTTGGAACAGCGCCCCCAATGCCGCCGACATCCGCGCCGCCCGCGAGCGAGTTGGCGCATTTGTCCTGGCCGAAGGCGCCCGCGACAGCGCGCTCCTCGTGACGCTTTCGCCCGGCGCGTACACGATCCAGGTTTCCGGGGCGAATAACACGACCGGCCTGGCGCTGGTTGAGGTCTACGAGGTGCCCTGAGCAGGGGGCGAGTGTGCGGTGGTAGAGTAAAAGGGTTTCGGCAGCCGGATTTCACCACAAAGACACAGAGGCACAGAGCAGCTATTCCAACAATCCAGGTCCGAGCTCGCGATGCACCAGAAGACAAAAGCCGATCACGCGGTAGCTCAGTTCATTCAGTCTGGTCCTTTGTGCCTCCGTGTCTTTGTCGTTCATTTCTGAATCCTGAACAAAAAGCGCCGAAAGAAAGTTGCTCCGCCTACTCGAAATCAGGGGTCCGCTCTGGGGTGTATCGCTCGACCGTCTTCATGGCCTGCTACCAGCTCCTCGCCCAACCTCCGCATTGCGTCCCTCTCGCAGCTAGCCTAATTCCTACTCAACCCCACCGGCACGACGAGCGTGCTGTCCGCCCCATGAGACCTTGCTTTCTCATCCTTCCGCTTTTCCTGGCCCTCCTCGTGTGCAGCGGGTGCATTTCCACCCGGAAATACAAACTCGCGGCGGACGACACTCCGCCTCCGACGCCGCTCGAATACAAGGCGAGCCAGCCCCCGCTCGAAGCCGTTCTCCACACCGTCATCATCTACAAGGGTCCGGGCTCGTGGAAACGCGAAGCGTGGTGGGACGAGTATGTCGTTTCGATCGTCAACCGCGGCGAGACGCCGATCGTGATCGAATCCGCGGTGCTCACGGATTTTCGCGGAGAAGCGCTCTCGCCGGGCTCGGATCCGTGGGGCGTCGATCGCGTGAGCCGGCAATGGTGGAAGGAAATCGGGCGCACCCAGACGGCCACGCAACTCGAACTCGGCGCGAGCCGCACCCTGTTGGTCGCCGGTCAGGCCGCCATGGGCACGGCATCGGTCATCGTGGGTGTCGGCTTCGCCGCGCTCGGCGGTTCCGCCGCCGTGGGTGTGGGCGCCCTCGCGTGGCCGGTCTATGCGGTCACCGCAGTCGCGATCAACAGCGGAAACCGGAAGAAGGTTGAAGCCGAGTTCGTCCGGCGCCGCCTGGAGTTGCCGCGCACGCTGCCGGCCGGCCAGACCGGCCAAGGCAGTTTCTTTTTCCGCGTGGCGCCCGGGCCCCGGCGACTCACGCTGCGCTGCAGCGCTGCGGAGCGCGTGCACGAAGTTGTCATCGATCTGTCACCGCTGGCGGGCCTGCATCTGAAATCCGATTCGGCGCCGGCCGCGGCGCGTAGCCGGTCACCCGGTTCATGAAGGCGACATTCCTTCTCCTGCTCACTGTCCCCTTGCTCAGCGGCTGCGTCGCATCGAAGCACAAGCTGGCGGGCAAGGTTACGCCGCCGGTCCGGCTTGACCTTGGAGTGGTGACGACGCTGCCCGCGGGGCCGACGGACGAAGCCGGCAAAACGTCGGCCGTCCAGGTTACGTTGCATAGCGTGATCGTTTATCGCGGTGCGGGTTCCTGGAAGCGCCAAGCCTACTGGGATGAATACGTCGTCTCTATCGCGAATCGCGGCACGACGCCTTTCACCGTCGAATCGGCCAGTGTAACGGATTTCGAGGATAAATCGGTCGCCGTCGGCGACGATCCGTGGGCCTTGGAAAAACAAAGTCGCGCGTGGCAAAGCGACATTGGGGCGAGGGACATCGGTGCCGCCGTCGCGATCGGCGCCACCCCTTTCGCCCTTTACGGGGTGGCGCTTGCTGGACTGTGGGGCGGAGCCACGACCAGCGTCGTCGTCACCTTTCACCTCCTGCCGCTCGCCGCCCCCGCCTTCATCGTCGCGAGCGCGTCGATCGACGAAAACCGGAAGGGGCAGGTCGAGGCCGAGTTCGAGCGCCGCCGCCTCGTGCTTCCTGCCGCCATCGCACCGGACCAGGTTAAACAGGGATCCCTTTTCTTCCGAATTTCGCCCGGGCCCAGGCGGCTTACTCTCCGCTGCAGCACCGATGGCCGGCTCCAACTGGTCACGCTCGATCTCGCGCCGCTGGCGGGACTCCATCTGAAAACCCCGGCGAAGCACGTCACGCCACCATCACCGCGCCGCTAACGGGGAGCAACTCCATGGACACGACACCGTCGGACGAGGTTTGCTTTTGAGGATGGGGATGGGGATGGGGATGGGGCGCCCTCGCCCCGTCCGCATTCGACCATCGCTTACCGACCTTCATATCGGTCGTTCCGAGCGGCGCTCTTCTTCGTCGGCCCAACGACCGCGGCGAGGGCGCGTCCCGTCGTGTCGGCGGTGGGATCGGCTCGCTGGGCGGCGACTAGCCCGCCTTGGGGAGCGTTTCGAACGCGAGGCGGATGGGCAGCGCCGTTTCCGGCAGGTAATTGAGCCGCTCGAAACCGATCACGCGGCCCTGCTTGTTTTTCATCAAGATGACTTCGTCGCCCGTTTCCTCGCAGACGTATTCCGACTGGGGCGCACCAAACCACACCGTGAGGAGCCGGCAGCTACAACGAGATCGGATCAAGAGGGCTCGCAGATCGGGTCGGCCGGTGAAACCGCGCGGGACCGCAGGCGTTGACAGAGGCGCCGCCCCGATCGAAACCTGCTCCCGCCATGCCGGCGCCTGCGGCGCTTTCTTCCCCTCCACCCACCCATGCCAACCTCGACCCGCTGCCGTCCCGCACAGCTCTTCGTTCACCCCGTGCCTGCCTCCCCCCGCGCTCCACGCCGGTTCGCCCTCGCCCTCGCCACGTTGGTGCTCGGGGTGCTCGCCCTGCTCCCCGCGCCCTTTCTCCTCGCGCAAGCCGCCACCGGAACGGTCGAAGGGCGCGTCCAAGACCGCGTCACCGGTGACTACCTTAACCACGCCCGCGTGGCGGTAAAAGGCACCCCTCTCACCACGCTGACCGACTCCAGCGGCATGTTCCGGCTGTCGGGCGTTCCCGCCGGGGCGATCACGCTCGACGTGTTCTTCACGGGCCTCGACCGGCAAGAGGTCGCCGTAAACGTCGCGCCAGGCCAGACCGCGCAAAAGGACGTTCAGCTGAGCAGCCGGGCGCGCTCCGGTGACACGGATGCGGTTCAGCTCGATAAATTCCTCGTCGAATCCACCCGGGAGACGAACGCCGCCGCCATCGCCGTCAACGAGCAGCGCTTCGCCCTCAGCCAGAAGAGCGTCATCAGCGCCGATCAGTTCGGCACCATCCCAGATTCGAATCCGGGCGAGCTGCTGAAGTGGCTGCCCGGCGTCAGCGTGCAATATTTCGCCAACAACATCGTGGGCGTGAGCGTGCGCGGGCTCAATGCCGACAACACGGAGATTTCATTCGATGGCATGCCGGTGGCGTCGGCCTCCACCGCGACGGCTTCGACTCCCGGGCGAGGCCGCAACTTCGAAATGATGGGCGCCTCCTCCTCCGACATCTCCCGCGTCGAAGTGCGCAAGCTCCGCACGCCCGAGGACAGCGCCAATGCGCTGGGCGGCTCGATCAACCTCGTCCGGCGTTCGGCCTTCGAGGCCGACCGGCGCCGGCTGACCTACAATCTGCTTTTCACGACCGATGCAGAGGAGTTCTCGCTGCGCAAACGCGCCGGCATCCGCGACACGAAGATCTACGGCTGGCGGCCCAACTTCAAACTGACGTGGACCGATCCCATTTCGAAGACCTTCGGCTACACGCTTACGCTCAACCATAATGACGTCCTCGCCCGCGTGCATTGGTCCTCCCCCTCGAAGAACTTCGGCACCGCGGCCCATGCTACCGACGCCGCAGCCCGCCGCGCCGCCGGTCTGCCGCTCACCACCGTGAGCGTTTTCAACCCTTTGCTTCGGCAGGACCTGTTGCACGACAATCCCAAACAGGACGTCTCCGACGCCGCCTCGATCAAATTTGATTGGAAACCGTTGCCGGCTCTCAAGCTGTCCTACTCGCTCAGCGGCAGCCGCTATCAGGAAAAAGTTGGCGACGAACTCCGCTTCCTCTGGAACGTCGGAGCCCAGACCAACCTCAATCCGAATACGCCCTTGGGCCGCCCCGGCACCAATGACCAGTCCGGCGCTTACGGCGAACTCGGCGCCGGCTCGATCCGCTACAACATGTTTGAAGCGTGGCGCAACGGCATCAAGACCGTCGTCACCAACGCGCTCGAGTCGGAGTGGCGGAAAGGCGCCTGGATCGTCAGCGCCCGCGGATCATATTCGACGTCCAGACATATTTTCAGGGACACAGACGATGGATTTTTCGGGAGCACCAACATGAACGGCAGCACGCTGCCCGATACCGGCATCGGCCTCGGCTTCGCCAACCCGCGCCCGATCACCGTGAATCTCCTCAATCCGACCTACAAGATATCCCAGGACATCCGCGCCTATGGCGTCGTCCCCGGCTCGACCACCGTCGGGCCCGAGGTGAACTGGCAGGATCTAAGCAACATGTATGTGGGCGGCGCCGTATCGCGGCCCGCCACGACCCTCGAGTCGATCGCCGCCGTCCGGCTGTGGGCGAAGCACGACTTTCATACCGGGAATCCTTTCGCCGTCCGCCTCGGGTTCGATTTCACCGAACAGTTTCGCAACCTCCAGCGCTACGACGCCAACATGTGGACGTTCGTCGGTCCCGACGGCCAGGCGAGCACGCCCGACGACAACGCCGCGCAAATCGCCGCCGTCAACGTCAAGCCGGAGCGCGACAGTCGATACAATTCCCCGGCGGTCCCCCGCATCAGCCTGACCCGCCTTTATCAGATCTATTTGGCGCATCCCAATTGGTTCCAGTATCGCGAGGCGGAGTCCCACCGGTTTTCCGTCGTCGATCCCTACGAGCTCGATGAAAAAACCTACGCGTCCTATCTCGAATTCACCGGCGCATTTTTCCACCACCGGCTGACCTACGTCGGCGGCATGCGCTACGAGCGGGCCGTGGCCTGGGGCCTCGGCAACCGCGACAACGGCGCCGCTTCCACGGTTGGCATCAGCGATCCGCTGTTGGCGGCGCAGAAGCGCTATGTGCGCAAAGGCGCCCGCGGTTCGGGGTCGAACGACGGCTATTTCCCCAGCCTTCAAATCAACTACAACCTCGCCGAGAACTTAATTCTGCGGGCGGGTTACGCGAAGACCCAGGCCAAGAATCGCTTTCAACGGTCGGTGATTCCGAGTTCCACCTTCAACTCGATCGCCCCCATCAGCGGTCCGTTCGAGGGCATCGCCGTTGGGACGGTTAATCGCCCGAACCCGAGTCTCAGGCCTTGGGTCGCGGACAACCTTGAAACCCACCTCGAATACTATACGCGACAGGGCGGCGTCATCAGCGCCGGCGCGTTCCGCAAAAATATCGACCGGATGCAGGTGCAACAAATCATCCTGCTCGATACGCCGCAGAAACTGGCCCAACTCGATCTCGATCCCACGTTCCTCAATTTCCAGTCAAACACCTGGATTAATCAAGGCATCGGCCGGCTTGATGGATTCGAGTTCGAGATCCGGCAGACCCTGGACTCGCTCGTCCCGCAATTCGCGCGCGGCTTCGCGTTTACCGGGAGCTTTAACTACAACAATCTTTCGAAATTCAACTACGCCAACGGCAACATCGGCTCTGATTTCGGCA
>JBKJRG010000119.1:0-2975 GCA_046594805.1 Opitutaceae bacterium
CTCTTAATCGCACGTTGATGGGTCGAGCACGAGTACGAGCAAGAGCACGAGCACGAAGAAGGCCAGGAAGGAGGGGCACATGGTCTTTCGTTTTGGCTGTTCAAACGCCTTTACCGTAGGTCAGCGCGCTTGCGCGCGCCAAACCGCGCTCGCAAGCGAGCTGGCCTACATTTACGCGGCCAAAACGAAAGAACGTGGGGAGGGGCATCCCCGGGGAACCAAATCCTTCGACTTTTCGCGGAGTGGCGGTTTTGTTGGCGGGCTCTGCATGAAGTCCTTCTACATCACGACCGCCATCGATTACGTGAATGGTTCGCCGCACCTCGGCCATGCGTATGAGAAGGTCCTGACCGATGTGATCGCGCGGTTCCGGCGCCAGTTGGGGGATCGCGTGCATTTTCTCACCGGGACGGATGAGCACGGGCAGAAGGTCCAGGCGAGCGCGCGCAAGCAGGGGATCGAGCCGCAAGCGTACGTCGACCAGACGGCAGCGGAATTCCGGTCCTTGTACGATCGACTGGAGGTTTCCTATGACGATTTCATCCGCACGACGGAGCCCCGCCACAAGGATGTCGTGCGCGCCATCCTGCAGAAGCTCTTCGACCAGGGGGAAATCTACCAGGCGGAGTACCGCGGATTCTACAGCACGCGCCAGGAGCAATTCCTCCAGGAAAAAGATCGGCTGCCGGGCGGAGCCTGGCCGGAGATTTATGGCGAGGTGACCGAAATCGCGGAGAAGAATTATTTCTTCCGGCTGCGCAAATACCAGGACTGGCTGATCGATTTCCTGCGGACGCACGAGGATTTCATTTTTCCCCGTTACCGGCAGAAACAGGTGCTGGAGTTCCTGAAGGATCCCCTGAACGACCTTTGCATTTCCCGTCCAAAAGAGCGGCTGGAGTGGGGCATCCCCCTGCCGTTCGATGAGAATTACGTCACCTATGTCTGGTTCGACGCGCTGCTGAATTACTACTCGGCCGTGGCGGAAAAGGGGCTGTGGCCGGCGGATTTCAACGTCATCGGCAAGGACATCCTTGTCCCGCCCCACGCGGTCTACTGGCCAATCATGCTGCATGCCGCGGGCCTGCCGCCACCCAAGGCGCTGCTGGTCCACGGGTGGTGGCTGCAGAGCGGCGCCAAGATGTCGAAAAGCACCGGCGAGGCCGTCAACCCACTCGCGCTCGTCGATCAGTTCGGGGTCGATGCCTTCCGCTATTTCCTGATTCGCGAGATGAATGTCGGCCAGGATAGCGAGTTCACCGTCGAGCAGTTCATGGTCCGTTACACCAGCGAGCTGGCGAACAATCTCGGCAATCTGGTCAACCGCACCCTCAACATGACCACCCGTTTCGCCGGCGGCGTCGTGCCCGCACCCGACGCAGGCGAGGAGCTGGATCGCGCATTGCAAGCGCTGTGGGCCGTCACACGGGATGAGTGCATCACCCTCAGCGAGGGCTTCCAGTTCCACACCGCGCTGGAGCGGACGATGGTGTTCCTGACCCAGACCAACGCCTACGTCGAGCAGCGGGCGCCGTGGAAACTCGGAAAATCCGCCGAGCCGAAGGACCAGGCGCTGCTGCGCACATCGCTGGCCACGATGGCCGAGGCACTGCGGCTCGCGGTGGCCCTGATGCAGCATGTGACGCCCGGCACGACGAGAAAAATCAACGCCGTGCTCGGCTACACGCCGGGCGCAAACTGGCGCGACGAGCTGGTGTGGGGGACCAGGCTCACGGGTGCGAAAGTGGCTCCGGCGCTGGTGTTGTTCCCGCGGCCGGAGAAGCCGGCTGCGGGCGCGAAGGGGTCGTAATCGTGCTCGCGCTCTTGCTCGTGCTCGTAATCGGTTCCGAGCAAATACCATCGAGCACGATTACGAGCACGAGCAAGAGCACGATCCGCTCATGACCATCCTCCCCCTGCGCGCCGCGGACCACGCCTCGCTCGAAGCCTTGCGCGCCTTCCTCGCCGAATGCCGCAAAGCGGCGGCCGAGGCGGACCGTCCCAAGCTGGTGAGCATTTCGCTGGCGGTCGACGGGCTCGATCCGCTGGCGGTGCTCGAATCGATTTTCGAGCCGGGCGAGCCGCACTTTTACGCGGAGCGGCCGTCGCTCCAGAGCGCGATCGCCGGGGCCGAGATCGCAGCCTCGATCGAGGCGCACGGGCCGGATCGCTTTGCGGCGGTGCAGCGCTGGATGGATGAGCTGCTGGCCGGGGCCGTGGCGGTGGGCGACGTGGCGGCGCCGTTTGGCGGGCCGCATTTTTTCGCGGGCTTCACCTTTCACGACGAAATCGAAGCGGGGGAGCCGTTTCCGCCGGCTTTCGCATTTGTGCCGCGCTGGCAGGTCGCGCTGGCGGCGGACACCACGACGGCGGTGGCGAATCTTCTCGTCACGCCCGAAGCGGATCTCGATGCGCTGGCGCATCGGGTCTGGCGGGCCCATGGAAAATTCCGAACCCTGGCAACCCAGGACGGGCCGGTGAGCGAGGGCGAAGCGCGGCCGAAGCCGCGTTTCACCCAAGACGAGGCCGGCGACTACCGCGCGGCGGTCGCGCGCGCGCTGCAACGGATCGAGGCCGGCGAGTTCAAGAAAATCGTGCTGGCCCGGGCGCAGGATCTGACGGCCGATCAGCCGCTTCATCCGCTGCGAATGTTGAATGCGCTGCGCCAGCGTTTTCCCGAGTGCTACTCGTTTTCCTTCACGCAGGGGCGCGGGCCGAGTTTCATCGGCGCCAGTCCGGAGCGGCTCGTGCGTGTCAGCCAAGGCACGCTGGAGACCGAGGCGCTGGCGGGTTCGATCCGGCGCGGGACCAGCGCCAGCGAGGATGCGGGGCTGGCCGGCACGCTGCTGCGGAGCGAAAAAGATCTGCGCGAGCAGCGGGAAGTGCTGGACGATATCGTGGCCCGGCTCGCGCCGCTCGGCCTGGCGCCGGAGTTTCCCGCGCAACCGCAGATTCGGCGGCTGGCCAACGTCCAG
>JBKJRG010000094.1:0-4942 GCA_046594805.1 Opitutaceae bacterium
CCGCCGGCCGAGGCGGAAAAGATCATGCAGTGGATCAAGCGCGAGGCGCTCGGCTTGGATCCGGCGAAGCCTGATCCCGGCCGGGTCACGGTGCGGCGGCTCAATCGCGTGGAGTACCGCAACACGATTCGGGAACTCACCGGCGTCGACTTCGATGCCCAGAAGGAATTTCCCGCCGACGATACTGGACACGGTTTCGACAACATCGCGGATGTGCTGACGATTTCGCCCATGCTGCTCGAGAAGTACCTCGATGCCGCCCAGACGATTGTGGCCAAGGCGGTGGTGACGAAACCTCGCGCGGTGGTGGAGCGGTCCGTCGTTGGCCGTCAGTTTGCCACGGTCAAAGTGGATACGACCCTCCCGGCGCCGCCCCCTGCGCCCCCCGGCGAGTCAGTCGCGAGTGTCACCATTCCCGATGCGCCCACGGCGGCCGTTCCTGCTCCTGCACCGGCAGTGCCCGCCGCGACCGCCGCCGCACCCGGTGCGCCGCCCGCGTTAGTCGCGGGCGCTCCCGGCACTCCCGGCAGGGCGCCCGGGCTCCCTGGCCGCGGACAAGTTCGTCAAGGCCGCGGCCGCGGAGGCCCGCCGCCCGCGACCCGTCCCGTTCCCACGGTGGAAGCGGAGTCGCTCATCCTTTCGTATTACACTCCGGCGGTCGTCGCCACGAAGCAACGGGTCGAGCAGGCAGGTAGATACCAGGTGGTATTGGATTTTCTCGCGCACGAAACCTACGCGGACGACCTCTTCGATCTGAATACATGCCAGGTGATTTTCTCGGTCGATGGGGCGCCGCTGCTGAACCAGGAGTTCGTGCGCGAGGGCTACAGCAAGAAATTCGAGTACACGTTTGAACGCGATCTCTCCGCCGGGGAGCACGAGTTCACGTTGGAGATCAAGCCCCTTGCCCCGGAAACGCCGCAGTACCGCAAACTGCGTCTGCGGTTGAATTCGGTCACGGTCCGTGGACCGGTGGATTCGGCCTTCTGGGTGAAGTCGCCCGGCTACGAGAAACATTTCCCGCGCGAAGTGCCGGCCGACGCGAAGGCGCGGCGACTGTATGCGCGCGAGGTCCTGGAAAAATTCGCGACGCGCGCGTTTCGCGCGCCGGTCGATCCGGTCACTCTCGAGCGGCTGGTGGAATTGGCGGAGAGAGTGGCGGGACAGCCGACGAGCACCTTCGAGGCCGGGGTGGCGCAGGCGATGGTCGCAGTGCTGGCTTCGCCCACGTTCATCTTCCGTGAGGAGCGTACCGAGCCGGTGAAGCCCGGGCAGGCTCATCCCTCGGTCGACGAGTACGCGCTGGCGTCGCGGCTTTCGTATTTTTTCTGGTCGTCGATGCCCGATGACGAGTTGTTCCGGCTCGCGGCGGGCGGCCAGTTGCGGGCGAACCTGGCCGCGCAGGTGACTCGGATGTTGGGCAACGGGCGCGCGCAGGAGTTCGTGCGCAATTTCACCGGTCAATGGCTCCAGGCCCGCGACATCGCCACGGTGGCCATCACGGCCGAGGACGTTTACCTGCGCGATCATCCTGACGCGGCATATGAGGAGGCGCGGGAAACTTCGCGTCGCCTCCAGGCGATTCCGCAGGGGAGCCGCACCGCGGAGGATTCGGCGGCGCTGTCCAAGGCGCGCGGGCTCACCTTCGAGTTCCTGCGCCGGCCGAAGCCGCAGCTCACCGACACGCTGCGCAAGGCGATGCTGCAGGAGACCGAGATGACTTTCGGCCACATCATCCAGGAGGACCGCAGCCTGCTCGAGCTGCTCGAGAGCAACTACACTTTCCTCAACGAAGAGCTGGCGAAACACTATGGGATGGAGGACGTGAGCGGTCCGGAGATGCGCCAGGTGACGCTATCCCCGGACAGCCCTCGCGGCGGTTTGCTGACGCAGGGCACCATCCTCACGGTCACGTCGAACCCGACCCGCACCTCGCCGGTGAAGCGGGGCGTGTTCATCCTCGATGCGATTCTCGGCACACCGCCGGCCCCGCCGCCGCCGAACATTCCCTCGCTCGAGGACGCCGCTCCGGCCGCGGAGCTGAAGGCCATGAGCCTGCGGGATACGCTCGCGCTGCACGCGAAGAATCCGACCTGCCATTCCTGCCACAGCCGCATGGATCCGCTCGGCCTCGCCCTCGAGAATTTCAATGCGATGGGGATGTGGCGGACCACCGAGGTCAACCAGCCGGTGCAAACCGCGGGAAAGTTGATCACGGGTGAATCATTCAAGGACATCCGCGAGTTGAAGCACATCCTTGCGACGTCGCATCGCCGCGATTTCTATTACTGCCTGAGCGAAAAGCTCCTCACCTACGCCTTGGGCCGCGGGCTCGAATACTACGACATCACTACCCTCGATCAGCTGGTGGCAAAGCTTGAGGCGTCTGGTGGGCGTCCGTCGGCGCTCTTGCATGGCATCGTGAATTCAGCACCTTTTCAGCAGCGCCGCCAGGCACCCCCTTCGCTCGCCCAAAGCAGCCCGTAGCCAATGAAAATCCCTGCCGACTCCGCGATTTCCGCCCATCTGGCCGCGATGAACCGCCGTCACTTCCTGAAAGGGCTCGGGGCCTGCATCGCGCTGCCCGCGTTCAGCTCGTTGCTCCCCGGCCGCGCGCTCGGCGCGACGGTCGCCGCGCAACTGGCGACGACCTCGACGGGCGCACCGCTGCGCACCGCGTTCGTATTTTTCCCCAACGGCGCGATCCCGGCCAGCTGGTGGCCCCAGGGTGGCGTGAGCGATTTCCGCCTGGCTTCGACGTTGGCTCCGCTGGAATCGGTGCGCCGTCACGTCCAGGTGCTGCACGGTCTCGACCACGCCTGTGCGAACGGTGGCCCGGATGGCGGCGGCGATCACGCGCGCGGCACCGGCGTCTTCCTCACGGGCGTCCGGCTGAACAAGAGCGCGACCGATGTGCGCGCCGGCATTTCGATCGATCAGGTGATGGCCAATCAGATTGGCCACCTCACCCGGTTTCCCTCGCTGGAATTGACCTGCGACCTGAACCGCAAGTCGACCAACTGCGATTCCAACTACTCCTGCGCCTATCAATTCAACGTGTCGTGGGCCTCCGCCACTACGCCGATGCCGCCCGAGAACAACCCGCGGCTCGTGTTCGAGCGGTTGTTCGGGGCGGGCGCCCACGGGGAGCGCGCGCAACACGTGCAAAGCCGTTTGATCGCGCGGCGGTCCGTGCTGGATTTCGTGATGGATGACGCCCGCCGGATGCAAAGTCGGCTGGCCAGCAATGATCGGGAGAAGCTCGATCAGTACCTCACCGGCGTCCGCGACGTGGAATCGCGGATTCAGCGCGCCGAGCAATTTGGTCCGACCCCCGATCCCACGCTCCCGACTCCTCCCGGAATTCCCCAGAGCCACGCCGAGTATGTCGACCTGATGTACGACATGCTGCTGCTCGCGTTCAAGACCGACTCGACCCGCGTCGCGACGAGGATGCTCGGGCACGATGGCGATAACCGGTCTTTCAGCCACATGGGCATCCCCGAGGGCCATCACGATCTTTCGCACCACCAGAACAACGCGGAGCGAATCGAGAAGGTCGCGCGAATCGATCGGTGGTATGCGGAACGGTTCGCTGCCTTCTTGAGCCGGCTGGAAGCGACGCCCGATGTCGATGGCCATTCGCTCCTGCATAATTCGCGGATTCTCTACGGCAGCGGGAACGCCGACGGCAACCGCCACTCCCACGACAACCTGCCGCTCGTCCTCGCCGGCGGCGGCGGCGGCACGCTGGCGCCCGGTCGCTACGTGCAGCACGGCTCGAAGCCGCTCAGCAATCTCTTCGTCACCCTCGCGCACGATGTGGGCGTGAAGAACCTCGAGCGTTTCGGCGATTCCACCGGCCGCCTCGGCAACGTCTAGCCGCGGTTTCCTGCAGCGGAACGCGTGAGCGTTTTGCGATTCGACGAAACGCTCACGCTTTCCGCTCCCCCGAGGCCGAGTTCGAGTCGGTGCGGCCGGCAAACCTTTCCCCATGACCTCATCGCGTGTCGGCCTTAAACTGGATTTCATGTTTTCCCGGGTAGCTCGGCGCAGCGAGGGGACGTTTTTCGCGTCTGCCCTGGCGGCCCTGCTCTTACTCCCGGCGTCACCCCTGCGAGGCGCGACGGCAGACGCGATGCCGGCGCCGTTTCTTTTGTCCGACGACCCGACCGCGCAGGCGCTCCATCCTTTTCTGCCGCCCCCGGACCGGAGTACTGGCGCGGCCGTCGTGATCATTCCCGGGGTTCCGTTCAGCGGGAGTAATAACGGCAACGAAGGCGTGCAGCTCGCCCGCTGGCTCAACGCGCGCGGCATCGCCGGCTTCGTCGTGGGCGCCCGCCTCCGCTCCGATCCGGCGGCGTCCGTCGCGGAGGTGAGTCGGGCCGTGAGTCTGTTGCGCAGCCGGGCGGCGGAATTCAAGCTCTCGCCGGGACGGATTGCCCTGCTCGGCATCGGCCCCGGGGCCGAGCTGGCGTCCGCCGCCGGTTACACTCCGGCGCCCGACTCCTCCGGTCGGCCCGACCTGCTCGCACTGATCAACGGTGGGTCGGCGCCGGCCGCGGTCGTGGCGGGTTCACCGCCAACCTTCCTCGTCGGCTCCGCGCGCATCACCGACGGCCAAGCCGGCCTAATCGAACTCTGGACAAAGCTGCGCGCGGCGCGCTCGCCGGTGGACGCGCATTTCTTCGCCAAAGCGGAAACCAATTCCTCACTGGGCCACTGGAACGAAATGTTTTTCAAATGGGTGCGTTTCCAAGGGCTGCTGACCGACGCGCCGCGCGTGCCGATCAAAGGGATGGTTTACCTCGACGGGCGCTCGTTCCCGCATGGCTACGTCATCCTGACGCCCATCGATTTCGTCGGCGCCGGCCCGATCGTGGCGCGCATCTTCAACTCGACGGCCAACGCCCCGCTCGGGGAATTTGTCGTTCCGGCCAGC
>JBKJRG010000306.1:0-5514 GCA_046594805.1 Opitutaceae bacterium
AGCTGGTGAAGATGGTGAAGAACCCGGAAGTCTCGGTGCGCATGCGCGGCGTGATGGAGAAATGCACCTATTGCGTGCAGCGCATCCAGAACGGGAAAATTCAGCACAAGGTGAAGATGGTTCAGGCGGGCCGCCCGGGCGATGTGGTCGTTCCCGATCGCCAAATCAAGACCGCCTGCGAACAGACCTGCCCGGTGGACGCGATCACCTTCGGCAACATTCTCGACCCGGAGAGCGCGGTGACGAAGGCCAAGGCGCGCGAGCAGGATTACGCGGTGCTGGGGTACCTCAACACCCGGCCCCGCACGACCTATTCCGGCAAGCTGCGGAATCCGAACCCGAAGATGCCCGATTACAAGGATCTCCCGCTCAGCCGCGTCGAGTACAACAGCAAGAACGTCCCGCCATCGCACGGCAATGGGCACGGTGCCGCCGGCGCCGGCCACGATGCGCACGGCAAGGGGGCAGGGGCCCACGCTGCCCCGGCGCACGCGCCGGCGGACAAGAAGGCCGAAACGAAGAAGGGTGGGCACTGAGATGAAGCCTGAACTTTTTGCGGTGCACGCACCCACGAATGCCGGAGGACTTCGCTAATGGCCCACTCTTCTGATCCTGCTGTGCCCGCTCCGGCGATCTTGAACGAAGTCCGGCCGGCCGTGGTGCCCCGGGCTGTCCTGGTCCAGCAGAACCGGTCGTTCTCCTGGATCACGGAGAAGATCTGCGGCATCATCGAGGGCAAGACTCCCGCGTGGTGGTGGGTTTGCTTCATCGTGGCCTGCTTCGTCGCCTCGTTCACCGTCGGCGGCATCACCTACCTCATCGCCACCGGCGTGGGCGTCTGGGGCCATGCCAACCCGGTCAACTGGGCGTGGGACATCGTCAACTTCGTCTTCTGGATCGGTATCGGGCATGCGGGCACGCTCATTTCCGCCATCTTGTGCCTGCTGCGCCAAAAGTGGCGCACGTCGATTAATCGCGCGGCGGAAGCGATGACAATTTTCGCCGTGGTGTGCGCGGCGATCTTTCCGGTCTTCCACGTCGGCCGTGTATGGTACGCGTGGTATCTCTTCCCGATCCCGAACTCGAACATCATCTGGCAAAACTTCCGTTCGCCGCTCGAGTGGGACGTGTTTGCGGTGTCGACCTACGGCACGGTGTCGGTCCTCTTCTGGTACATCGGCCTCATCCCCGATCTCGCGGTCCTGCGCGACCGGTTCTATGCCGCGGGCAACCGGTTCCGCTCGTTCCTCTACGGCCTGTTCGCGATGGGCTGGCGCGGCTCGAACCGGCACTGGAGCAATTACGAGATGGCCTACCTCATCCTGGCCGGCATCTCGACGCCGCTGGTGTTGTCGGTGCACACCATCGTCTCGTTCGACTTCGCGGTTTCGCTGCTCCCGGGCTGGCACACGACCATCTTTCCGCCGTACTTTGTCGCGGGCGCCATTTTCTCCGGCTTCGGCATGGTGCTCACGCTGATGCTGCCGCTGCGGGCCGTCTTTGGCCTCCAGGATTTGATCACGCAGTACCACATCGACTGCATGTGCAAAATCACTTTGGCGACGGGCACCATCGTCGGCTACGCCTACGGGATCGAGTTCTTCATCGCGTGGTATAGCGCGAACCCGTATGAAGGCTTCGCGTTCATCAATCGCGCGTTCGGCCACTACTCGTGGGCCTATTGGATCATGATCTCGTGCAACGTGGTCACGCCGCAGCTGTTCTGGTCGAAGTGGATTCGCAACAACACCACGGTGGTCTGGGTGCTCTCGATTTTTGTGAACGTGGGCATGTGGTTCGAGCGGTTCGTCATCATCGTGACCTCGCTCGCGCGTGATTTCCTGCCGTCGAGCTGGGGTTACTACAGCCCGAGCATCGTGGAAATCTTCACCTTCTTCGGGACCTTCGGCGTCTTCTCGGTCCTCTTCCTCCTGTTCATTCGCTTCCTCCCCATCATGCCGATGGCGGAGCTGAAGGCCGTCACGCCGCAGGCGGACGTGCATGGCGGCTCGCACGGTGACCACAAGACGGGCTTCGGCGACCCGACGAGCGTCGAAATTGGCGGGCCGAGCCCGAAACATTAATCGACCATGGCTGCCCCTTCCTACGGCCTGATCGCCACCTTCAGCACCACTCCCGCGCTCTATCATGCGGCTGAGCTGGTCCGTGACGCAGGCTACCGCCATTGGGACTGCATCACGCCGTTTCCGGTGCATGGGCTGGACAAGGCCATGGGGCTGAAACGCTCGATCGTCCCGCGTATTTCGCTCCTCGGCGGCATCGCCGGCTTTTTCACCGGGATGTCGATGATCTGGTGGACGGGCCAGGTCGACTATCCGCTTTCGGTCGGCGGCAAGCCGTTTTTCAGCCCGATGTTCGCCTTTCCGGTCAGCTACGAGCTGACGATCCTGTTCACCGCCTTCGCGACCATTATCGGGATGTTCCTCGTGAACGGCCTGCCGATGCACTATCACCCGGTGCTCAAGTACGATCAGATCCGGCGCGGGATGGACGACACGTTTTTCATCGTGATTGAGGCGCGCGATCCGCGGTTCAATTTCGCGAACACCAAGGCCCTGCTCGAGAAGGCTGGCGGCGTGGCGATCACGGAGCTGGAGGCCTGAGCCATGCGCAACGTCTATCTCATCACCGTGTTTGTCTGCGTGGCGCTGGTGTCGATCCTCGGCCTGCGCGGCACGAAATTCACCCTGCCACCGCTGGACGTGTTTCCCGAGTGGGCGTTTCCGGGCATGAAATACCAACCCAAGCTGCGGCCCCAAGGGGAAAGCCAGTTTTTTGCCGACGGCCGGGCAGATCGAGTTCCGCCGCAACACACGGTTGCCCGCGGGACGCTGCGGGAGGATGACGCACTCTTCCTGGGGAAGGATAGCGGTGGAGCATTCGCCAAGGGATATCCGGCGCAGGTCACCCTCGACCGCGCGTTCCTCGAGCGCGGCCGCGATCGCTACACCATTTACTGCCAGCCCTGCCATGGCGTGCTCGGCGATGCCAACAGCATGACGAAGCGCTACGGGATGGGGCAGACGCCGTCGTACCACGACGACCGGCTGCGCATCATGCCGGAAGGCGAAATCTACAACACGATTACCAACGGCAAGAACACGATGCTCCATTACGCTGACAAGCTCGAGCCCGCGGACCGCTGGGCCGTGGTCGCGTACGTCCGGGCCCTGCAGCGCGCCCACCAAGGGAAAGCGGCCGATGTCACCGACGCGGCGGCGCGCAAAACCCTCGGTCTCCCATGAGCACCCACGTTGCCACTGCCCCCGCCGGGGCCCTGCCGGCCGATTCCGCCGCACCCGCGGCCGGTACGGCGCTCATGACCGGTTTGATCGGCCTGGCGGTGACCGCCCTGGGCATCTTCGTGTCCGGGGCGCAGAAAGTCGCTCTCTCGTACCTCGTCGGCGTCACGTATTGCACCGCGATCGTCATCGGGATGCTCCTGTTGATCCTGATCCATCATATCGTGGATGCGTCATGGTCGGTGGTCATCCGTCGCCAGTTCGAGCACGGGTTGTCGGCCTTCAAGTGGCTTGCGGTGCTCTTCATCCCGCTCGCGATCACGCCCTTCATCAACACGCCCGATTTTCACGGCGACCTCGTCTGGCCGTGGATGAACCTCAGCCACGAGATGCACGGCGGACACACCGTCGGCCACGATCCACTCTACCTCAAGAAGTCCGGATTCCTGAACGCCAATGTGTTCCTCATGGTGACGTTCGGATCCTTCCTGCTCTGGATGTGGCTGGCGGCCCGGCTGCGCAAGGCGTCCGTCAACCAGGACACCGACGGTGATGCGCGCTGGACGTTCATGAACCGCAAGACGGCGGCCTTCGGCCTTCCCATCGCGGCTTTTTCGCTGACGGCCATTGCGATCTTCTGGGTGAAGTCCCTCGAGTATCACTGGTTCTCGACCATGTACGGCGTGTGGTTCTTCGCCAACTGCGTGCGCGGCGCGCTTTGCGTCGGCGTCCTCATCATGGTGTGGCTGTGGCGGCGCGGCGATTACAAGGGCATCCTCAACACCAATCACTGGTACAGCATCGGCATGCTGATGTTCGCCTTCACCGTCTTCTGGGCCTACGTGACGTTTTCCCAGTATTTCCTGATCTGGAACGCCAATGTCCCCGAGGAAACCTTCTGGTACAACCTGCGCGAGGTGAACCACGACGGCTCGGACAACCAGTGGAAATGGGTCGGTATTTACGGCATCCTGTTCGGGCATTTCTTCATCCCGTTTTTCGTCCTGCTCTCGTATCGCTTCAAGATCACGCCCCACATTATCCGCCGGGTCGCGATTTGGATCCTCGCGGTCATCCTGCTCGACATGTGCTACAACATTCTGCCGGCGTTGAAGGATGAGCATGGTGACTCGCTCCCGTTCTTCTCGCTGCACCTGGTGTGGGTCCTGACCTCGGTCGTGGGCGTGGGCGGGATCTGCGTGTGGTCGTATCTCCGCAGTTTCCCGACCGCCCGGCTCATCCCGATTCGCGACCCGCGGATCCTCGAAAGCCTCACCCTCCATGAGTGATCACTCCGAGAATCCCGCCCGGCCGGTTTCGCTCTTCACTATCGTGTTCCTGCTCGTGGTCTTTGGCGCGTTCCTGGTGCTGGTGCGTTATTTTTATTCGCCCACGGCCAGCGCGCCCCAAAACGCATCGGCTGAAAAATTGCCGAAGGAAATGGAGTGGCGGGCGACTTCCGATTCCCGCCGCGCGGCGCTGGCCGAATCGCAGCTGGAGCAGGCGAAGCAGGCTACGACTTACGGCTGGGTCGATGAGAAGGCCGGCGTCGTGCGTCTGCCACTCGAGCGCGCCATGGACCTGCTGGTGCAGGAACAGGCCCCCCGGCAGCAGTCCCGGCAGATCCGGGATTTGCCGACGAATCAGCCCAAGCGGCTCTAAGAATTTTCGAGATGATCACTGCTCCGACCAACGCCGGCCCTGGTTCTGTCGCACGGGCCGCATCGGCTGAAGTCACCGTCGTCGACACGTACGCGCGGGGGCCGCTGCTTTTCCTGATTGGTTCCGGCCTGGCGTGGCTGGTCCTGAGCGGCGTGCTCGCGCTGATCGCGTCCATTCAGCTCGCCGTCCCGGCGTTTCTGGCTGATTGCGCCTGGCTGACCCATGGGCGCACCCAGGCGCTGCGGGAAACGGCCTTCGTCTACGGCTGGGCGGCCAATGCCGGCCTCGCGATTGCGTTGTGGGTGCTCGGCCGGTTGGGCGGATATCCTTTGCGCGCGCTCAACTGGGTCTGGGTGGGCACGCTATTCTGGAATCTGGGCGTTACCGTGGGCTTGGTGGGCATCGCCACCGGGGACATGACATCCTTTGCGATGCTGCAGATGCCGCGCTATGTGCAGCCCTTGCTCGCGGTGGCGTATGTCGCGATCGCGATTTCCGGCGTGCTAGCCTGGCACGGCCGGAGGACGGAAGGCACCTTTGCCGCGCAATGGTATGCGGCCGCGGCGCTGTTTATCTTCCCGTGGTTGTT
>JBKJRG010000581.1:0-3714 GCA_046594805.1 Opitutaceae bacterium
CGCCAGGGTCTCCGCCTCGCGTCCGAGCCCCGGGCCGAGGATGAGTGCGGTCGCACGCGGCAGGCGGGCGCGGAGCAGGTGCTCGCCTTCGAGCGCCAGCGTGCCCTCGGGCGTTTCGGGCCAACCGACCCACATTGCCTCAGGCGCACGTGCCGCAAAGGCCGTCACCAGTGTCTCGGGGACAAAGGCCGTCACCAACCCTGCCCCGCTGCGCAACGCCGCCAAGACGGTCATCAGCGGGGCGCCCGGGTAACTCCGCGATCCGCCCACCACGAAAACATGGCCATGACTGCGCTTGTCCGAGTGCGTCGGCCGGAGGGCCGAGAGCGGCGCCAGCACGTCGCGGGTCAAAACCCGCTCCGCTGCCGTTTCCTCACCGCCGAAAAACCCCAGGTCAAGGTAACGGACGCGACCGGCGACCGGGGCGTCCAGGACCGGCGTCTTAACGCTGCCAGTGGCGTAGGTGAAGTCGGCGCGAAAAATCCCCGCGCTCGGCAGATCGATCGCGGCGCGCAGTCGAATCGGGTGTGCATTCACGCGCTCGAGCAATTTCGCGACGCGCGGCTCGGCGGGAGTGCGGAATTGAAAGCCAAATACACCGTCGAGACAGAGATCGTAAGGCGAAGCCAGGTCGGCGACCTGGCCTGCAACAATCCGCGTGGGGGCGGACTGGCTCAGCTCGCGCCAGGCGCGGCCGGCGAGCGGGCGCAAGGCGCGCTCGCCGAAGACAAACACGATGTCGGCGGTCGCGGCGGGAAACGCCGCGAGCCAGGCCTGCGCGGCGATGAGCGCGTCACCGCCGTTGTGGCCTTTGCCCACGAGCACCAGGACCCGACCGCGCGCGGGAAACCCGCCGACCTCGCCGAAGTCTCGCTGGACCGCCGCCGCCACGGCGCCGCCGGCCCGCTCCATCGCCGCCCATTCCCGGGCCTCGTCGCCCGCGAAGAGTTTCGCCTCCAGCGCGCGCGCCTCGTCGCAGGACAGCATTGGCACCGACGCGACCATGCTCATTTGCCGGGCCGCGGAGCGTCTTTTTTTCCCGGCAACGTCAGCGTCGGGTTGATCGGCGGGGGAACCAGCTCGAATTTTTGCGTCTCGATGGCGGGCGCGGTCGGGGGCGCAACGGAGATCGCGGGCGCCCGCGCGGGCTTTTGCCACATCCGCTCGATCGGGCGCTCGGTCCGGCCGTGCTCGTTCCATTCGCGATATTGTTCCTCGGTCTCGGTGAACTGGAGCAGCGAGTCCGCCGGGACTTTGCCCCGGGAAATAACGCGCCGGGTGAGCTGCGGGATGGACCGGAAGTAAAGCTTACCGTCCATCCGCCGGACCTCGTATAAATCCGCGTACCGTTCCTCCACCGGATCCCACATGGCGACCTCGGTGGTGCTGTCGCTCCACACCGCCCCTTCGCCGTACTGCTCGAAGATGATTTCGATGCGCGACAGCGGCGCGGGTTCGCGCGGGACCGCCGGCCGGGCCGGCTCCCCGGGCAGGATGGCCACCGGCGGCGGGGCCTTGGTTTTCCGCTGCGGCAGGGCCAGGACAAACAGGGCACCGAGCAGGAACCCCAGCATGATCCAGGACGGCGTCTTCGACATTTTCGAAGCCGACAGCGGATAGGATTTGCCCGGTGGTTGGTCGTCCATGGGAGTCGGTCAGGCTCGGACCAGCGCGGCGACGGCCATCGCGTAGGTTTCGGTATGGGAGAGCGTGAGCAGGATCTGCGTCGCGCCAACCTGTTTCAGCAAGGCCTCGCCCTGGGCATCGAGCCGGGCCAGCGGTTCATGGCGTTCGCCGTGGTAGACCGACATGGATTTCCACCCGAAGTCCTTGCCGATCCCGGTCGTGAAACATTTCGACACCGCCTCCTTCGCCGCGAAACGGGCCGCGATATGCTTGTGCGGCGCGCTCATCCGCGCGCAATACGCCTTCTCCTCCTCCGTCAGAATCCGATCGAGGAACCGCTCGCCGTGCCGCTCGATTACCCCGCGGATCCGCTCCACCTCGATGATGTCCGCGCCCAGGCCGATCAGGATTCCGCCGGGCGGCAGGGAGAGGGAAGTCATGAGGGAAGAACGCGAGAAGGGGAAGAGAGGGAGACGCGGGGAGCGGAGATAGAGAGGACTCGAAAGAGAGCAAGAGGGCAACCAACTCCCTGATGGAGATGCGGCGCCTTCGCCGCGTCTTCATTCGGGCGGCTCAGTTCCAACCCTTCTCAGCCATTCATCGCCGCCTTCATCGTGCGCACCGCCTCCGCGACACCGCCAAACAAGGCGCGGCTGACAATGCTGTGCCCGATATTGAGTTCGTGCAGGTGCGGCAGCGTCCGCACTTCCGCAATGTTGATGTAGTTGATGCCATGACCGGCATTGACGACGAGACCGAGCTGATGCGCCCGTGCCGCCCCCAATCGCAGTCGCTCGAATTCCGCGGCGCGCCGCGGGGAGAAATAGGCGTGGGCATAAGCGCCGGTGTGCAGTTCGATCCAAGGCGCGCCCAGCTCCGCGCTCATTTCAATCTGCGCGGGATCAGGACCGATGAAGAGGCTGGTCTTGATTCCGGCGGCGTTCATGGCGTCGACACACTCGCGCACCCGCTCGCGGCTGCCCAGCACGTCCAGCCCGCCCTCGGTGGTGATCTCCTGCCGGCTCTCGGGCACGACGCACACCGACTCCGGCTGAAGCGCCAGCGCGAATTTTATCATCGCCGGCGTGCACGCCATTTCAAAGTTAAGGCGCGTCGCGAGGACTTCGCTCAGCCGCCGGACATCGCGCTCCTGGATATGCCGCCGGTCCTCGCGGAGGTGCACCGTGATGCCATCGGCCCCGGCCCGCTCCGCCTGCAGGGCGAACTCCACCGGATCGGGCTCGACCGCGCCGCCGTCGGTTGACGCGTCGCGGTAACGCGCCTGCCGGAGCGTGGCACAATGGTCGATGTTGACGCCGAGCAGGATCATCGGGGAGCGGCGCTCCGGTTCAAAAACAACATGGTGGAAGTCTTTTGACGCCAACCCCGGGTGTGCAAGCGTGACGGGGAACGAAATGATCGCACCGACGCTGAAGCCCAGACGGGAAAACCTCCTCGTCAACCTTGCCTGCAACATCCTGGTTCCGACCCTCGTGCTCACGAAGCTGAGCACCGAGAACCGGCTCGGCCCGGTCTACGGCCTGGTCGTGGCGCTGGCCTTTCCGCTCGGCTACGGGCTGTACGACTTCGTCTCGCGGAAGAAAACCAATCTCTTCTCGATCCTCGGAATCGTGAGCGTGCTGTTGACGGGGGGGCTCGGGCTGATGAAGGCCGAAACGTCGTGGTTCGCGTACAAGGAGGCCGCCGTGCCGCTTTTCCTCGGCGCCGCGGTGCTCATCTCTGCGACGACCAAGCGGCCGCTGGTCCGGGAAGTGCTCTACAACGATACCGTGATCGACATCCGGAAGGTCGACGCCGCACTGACGGAGCGCGGCGGGCATCCCGCCTTTGAAAAGCTCCTCCGCGGCGCGAGCTTCGGCCTCGCGGCCTCATTTCTCCTCAGCGCGGCATTGAACTACGGTCTCGCGAAATATCTCCTGAAAAGCCCGGCCGGCACGCCTGAGTTCAACGCGCAACTCGGCCGGATGAATTTCCTCAGCTGGCCCGTCATCGTCGTGCCCACCATGATCGTGACGATGGTCGTGTTCTGGCGGTTGATGAACGGGCTGACGCAACTCACGGGGCTGG
>JBKJRG010000180.1:0-4466 GCA_046594805.1 Opitutaceae bacterium
TTCGTCCACTCCGCGGTGATCCGCGACGTGATCCCGCCGCGGCCTTTCCAGTCCGCCACGATCGTCAGCGCCCGCGGCTGCAGCACGGCGCCGAGATCATCGCAGATCCGGTTGGTCACGGCCTCGAAAAAAATTCCCTCGTTGCGAAACGCGTGGAAATAAAGCTTGAGCGACTTCAACTCGACGCACGTCTTGCCCGCTACATAGCGCACCGTGATCGCCGCAAAATCCGGATGCCCCGTGATCGGGCACATCGAGGTGAACTCGTGGTGCGTGTGCTCGATCACGTAATCCCGCCGCGGAGCGGGGTTGGGGAAGGTTTCGAGGATTTTCAGAGCGGGCATCGGAGTCGGGTGAAGAGTTTGGAGTTCGGTGTTCGGTGTTTTGAGTTTGGAGTTAACGGTGTTTCGATTCGAATTTCGAACTCCAAACCCCAAACCCCAGACTCAAGCGGCTACGTCGCCGTCTCGGTAAACCGTGACTCCCGGATCACCGTAATCTTGATTGTGCTCGGGTATTGCAGCTCGGCTTCGATCCGCTTGCGCAGTTCCTTGGAGATTTCCCGCGCGCGATCGTCGGTGACTTCCTGCGGCGAAACCACCACGCGGATTTCCCGGCCGGCCTGGATCGCGAACGCCTGTTGCACGCCTTCGATCGACAGCGCCAGTTTCTCCAGCCGGCCCAGCCGCTGGATGTAACTCGTCATCGACTCCGCCCGGGCGCCCGGCCGGACCGCGGAGATCGTGTCGGCCAGAATCACCAGCCCGGCATACACCGTCTCGGGCTTCACTTCCTCATGATGCGCCGCGACGGCGTTGACCACGATCGGCGTCTCGCCGAAACGCTTGATGAATTCGGCGCCGATCACCGCATGGCTGCCCTCTAGCTCGCCCGGCACCGCCTTGCCGATGTCATGCAACAAACCCGCCCGTTTCGCCACGTTCGGATCCAGCCCGACCTCGCTGGCGATGAGCGACGCGAGGAACGCGGTCTCGACCGAATGATCGAGGACATTCTGGTTGTACGAAAAACGGTACTTCAGCTTTCCGAGCAGCTTGATGATCTCGGGATGGAGCCCGTTGATGTTGAGCTTGGCCACGGCGTCCTCCCCCGCCTGGGTCGAGACCAGCTCGATTTCCTCCTGCGCCCGCTTCACGAATTCCTCGATCGAGGCGGGGTGGATCCGGCCGTCCTTGACCAGGCTCTCGAGCGCGCAGCGGGCCACCTCGCGTCGCACGGGGTCGAAAGAGGAAACCAGCACCATCTGCGGCGATTCGTCGATCAAGAGCGTGACGCCGGTGGCCGACTCGAAGGATTTGATGTTCCGGCCCTCACGGCCGATGATGCGTCCCTTCATCTCCTCGCTCGGAAGCTGGATGATCGTTGCGGTGAGATCGTTGTTCGGCTTGCTGGAGATCCGCTGCATCGCCGCGATCAGGATCCGGCGCGCCTCGCTTTGCACTTCCTGCTCGGATTTTTCCATCGTGGCGCGCCGCAGCGCGCGCAGTTCGTCCTGGCACTCGAGCAGGACCTCCTCGCGGAGCTGCTTCTTGATTTCGTCGGCATCGAGCTGCGAGACGCCCTCGAGTCGTTTGCGCACGCTCTTCGAAAGCGCGCGGATGGCATCGCGCGCCTGCTTGACCGCGGCGCTCTCCCGGTTGAGCCGCTCCTGCCGCTGTTCGAGCTGGTAATCGAGCAACGCGAGCGACTCCTCGTGCGCCCGGATTTCCCGCAATCGGATGTCTGACTCGATTTCACGGCGGTCAAACTCACGGTTCAGATCCGCCCGTTTCTCCTGGATTTCCACTTCGGCCTTTTGTTTGACCTCCTCGCCGGCCACGGCTGCCTCGCGGCGGGCGACCTCGATCAACTCCGCTGCTTGTTCGTGCGCCACACGGCGCGTATGGCGGGTAAAAGCCCACACCACCAGGAACCCGATCCCGCCGCCCACGATCAACGCAACCGGGAGCGACCAATCAAACGGGTCACTGTCGGCGAACAGAAGTGCGAAATCGGCGGCGCGGCCCATCGTCAAGGGACCGGGAAGGTAGGCCGCGACCCCCAAACCTCAAGGTTTCTTCGGGTAGGTTTTCGCCCGGCGAAAACCTCCACTAAGGTTTTTGCGCAGCAAAAACCTGCTGAAAAACCGGCAGTGTCCCGTCGAGCACGGTCTGCATCCGGGCGAGCGCCGCCGCATCGCCGTCGGTCGCGTCGGTTTGCATCAGGACATACGCCCAGCGATCGGCGCGAGCGTGCACGACGCGGTTCCAGGCATCGCGCGTAATTCGTTGCCAGTGCGAGGCCACGATACTGTCGCCTCCGACAAACCAATACACCACGAGTTGAGGCACCACGACCTTGCCGCGCGGCTTGCCGGCCGTAGCGGGCGCCTGGACCTCGCGCCGGACCTGCAGGACCGTCGCGGTAAACCGGCCCGCCGTGGGTGCAACCGCGGAGCGGGGCGTCGCACCCGGACGCGGCGCCGCCAGAAACAGGTGCTCGCCGCGACCTGCGATCGTCCAGCCCTGACCAACCAGGCAGAGTTCCGGCCGGTGAATCGAGGTGCGGTCCCGCCCGCTGAGCACGATGGACAGGAACACCGGCGGAGTCGCTGGCCGGCTGAGCGGGAGGTAAGACTTGCGCGAGTAACCGGTGTCCGCCGGCAGCATCTCACGCTCGACCGCCGAAACTTCCGCGCGGCGGCCAGCCCACTCGGTCCCGACAAAAGCCGGCAACTCGACCGGGTTGAGCCCATCCGCCGCCAGCGCCACTCCCACCCGCCCGCGCGCGGGCAGGCTCGCGAGGTGGCGCAGAAAAAACATCTCGCCCACCACCAGCGCCACCATTCCCGCCGCGAGCCCCCGGGCCCATTTGTCATCCATTAGATGACAATCGCGCCTGCCCACTTTGTCATCTAATGGATGACAATCGACCCGGGCTCGTTCCGGCCACCAGCGCTGCAGTGCGCTGATCGCCAGCAGCACGCCGCCGAGCACGATGACAAAAATACCGTAGCCCATCACGTCGTGCGCGCGGTCGCCCCACCTTGGGCCGCCCCATTGCGCGGCGAAGATGATCGAGACGATCCGCGCGACGTTGCCGACGTAGACCAGCGGGAAGCACAGGAGCAGGATCAGCGCGCGACGCCGCCACGATTGGAAATTCAGGTAGCCCGCGAGCAGGGCAAGGGCCGCCATCGCGGTGAGCGAACGCACGCCCGAGCAGGCGGCGGCGACGTCGTAGTTATAGCGGCCATCCGGGGCGACGAGCTGCGTGCCGCCCTGCAGCACGCCAATCCCCGCCGCGCGTGCGATCGCGCTGCTCGCCTCGACGACCCAGACCCGCAGCCAGAACCCAACCGAATCGAGCACGTTGATCGGAATCGCGAAGATCAGGAAAGCCACCGGAAACAGGGCCGCGGCGCCCCAGCGCCGCCCGCCCGCGAGCCGCAGCACGCCCCAGGTGAAAAGCAGCAGCGCGATAATCGAGATCCGCGCCTGCTGGGCGGCGAAGCCGAGGGCGTGGAGGGCGAGCGCAGCTATCATCGCGATCATCGGAGCGAGCCAGTTTGGAGTTTGGAGTTTGGAGTTTGGAGTTTCCGGTTTCCGGTTTCCCACCTTCGCCAAGGCTTCGGCGGGCAGGCCGGTTTCCGGTTTTCCAGCATCCGCCATCCTCAGGTTCCACCACACCAATCCCGCGCTCAGCGCCAGGATGAGCGGCCCATGCTCGGTCTCCGATCCCGGGTTGAACCATTGGAAACCCCACCAATAAAATAGCGACGCCGTGTCGATGTAGCCGCGGTTGGCGTTGCCGAAAAACTGGAAGAGCGCGAAGCCCGCGAGCGCGCACGCGATCGCAGACCGCCAGGTGCGGCCGGACATCGGCGGCGGCGTTGCGGTGGAGGTGTCCATTCCCTATCGCGGCACTTATTGGCAGTGCCGCCAAGCCCAACGTCAAACGTCGGAGCCGTGCAAGGCTTGACCGGGCGCAGCCCACCAACGCCGTGGTCGCACGTTCCGTATCCTTCGTTGCGTCGTCCCCCGCGCCCGCCAATCTGCGGCGAGCCTTCCATCAATCGTCGTTCCTTTGTCCAAGGCACGCTCGCGGCCAGCGCCCTTGCCACGTGCAATCTGCATGTTCGCGTCGCGGACAAGACGGGCCGCAAATTTCGCACGGCATTGATTGGCTGCGGCTGGCGGGGCGGCAATATCCTCGCCGAAGTATCGCGAACCAACGTTACCGGCGCCAAAATACGCCGCCATCGTCGATCTTTTCGATCCTCGGCTGTTCATTACGGGCCGCCAGGAAGTCGTGCACCGCGCGCCGACAACTTTCCCACGAACCGTAATCGTCCACGATAACGAAACCATGCGGCACGACTCGATCGTACAAATTCTTCAGGGCATCGATGGTCGAATGGTAGAGGTCGCCGTCGAGCCGGAGCAGCGCCAGCTGTTTGATCGGGG
>JBKJRG010000729.1:0-5826 GCA_046594805.1 Opitutaceae bacterium
CATAGGGGCTGGGAAACACGGCCCCGACCGGCTCGTGCGCCGCCCAGACGTAGTTGATGGCGCGGGTGCGGAGCGGAATAGCCGACGTCTCGAATACGACAAAGATGCGGGCGGTAAAATCGTCGCCCGCGCGTTCGCGTTCACGGGTGTTGCCGGTAAGCGGTGCGAGAACTTTCCACCGCCAGTCGAGGCGCGCATGTGCCGGGGCCTTCACCTCGATGGCCCGCAGGAGTCCGGCATGAGCCGATTGACTTACCCCGTGCAGCACCCGCCGCCCATCCTCGATGAGGACTTCATAGCGGGTAGCCTTGGTGAAAAATTTCTCCTCCCGCCAGTGCGTGCGCCAGCCATCGGCGAACCCGTCGAACAGGTCCGTGGCTCCTGCCCTAGCTCCGAGCACAAACAAGCCGAAGAAGGTAAGAAAGGCGACGCGGGGAGGCATCGGGATCAGAATCGCAATCGGCACAGCATATTCCGAGGAAGAACTACCAGCCTCACGCGCGTGAGTGGATGGTTGATCCGTGACGATCGCGGCGCGAATGCCGCGCCGTCACTTCACGCCACCGGTGGCCAGAGCAACCAGATCGTGGGGAACACCCTCGATCGGGGCGCATCTGCCCGTAGGCGGTGGAATCCGGCTCCCGGGGAGCGGCGGTTTCCCAACCGTCGAAAATCAGAGCGATCACCCAGCGACACCTTTTCGGAATCCATTTGGGCGCTTGGGAAACCGCCGCTCCGTACCAGGACCCTTGGGGCGCCTGGGAAACCCACCGCCATTTTACAGATGCGCTCGAGGGAAACGGTCCTCGCTTCTCCCGGAATGGGCCGGAGTGGGTCGGTCCCCCCGGCGCATGGCTTAGGCGGCGGCGGGGGTCCGGTTCAAAGTCGGACCCAGCGTGAAAAAAAACGTGGCGCCGGCGTCGGGCGCCGACTCCGCCCAGATCCGGCCACCGTGCCTTTCAATGATGCGTTGCGCCGTGGTCAATCCGACTCCGGTGCCTTCGAAATCACGCGCGGTGCTCAGGCGCTCGAACACGGCAAAGAGCTTGCTCGCGTCCTTCATGTCGAATCCGATGCCGTTGTCCCGGATCGAATAGCTCTGGGCGCCGTTGGGCTCGATCCGGCTCGAAAGGGCGATGATCGAGCGGTCGCGATTGCGGCTGTATTTGAGGGCGTTGCCGAGCAGGTTAATCAGGACCTGCCGCAGCAGGACGGGATCGGCCCGGCTGGGCGGTAGTTCGTCAATCGTCACTTCGATGCGCCGGTCGCCCAGGTCCGGTTTCATCTCCGCGAGGATTTCCTCCCACATGCGGCGGAGATCGACCGGGGCCAGCGTCAACGAGCTTTTGCTGACGCGGGAGAATTCGAGCAGGGCCGAGATCAGCCGATCCATTTTCTGCGCGCCGCCGCGGATTTTATTCAGGTAGCCTTGCGCCGTTTCGGGCAGTTGCGCGGCATACACCTCAATCAGGATATCGGAGAACCCGATCACGTGACGGAGCGGACCCCGCAGGTCATGCGACACGGACGACTCGAAGGACTCCAGCTCCTGGTTGGCGTGGAGCAACTGGCGCGTTCGTTCGTTGACCCGGCGTTCCAGCTCGGCCGCCTGCTCGAGCACCTGCGCGTAGAGGCGCTCGGTCTCTTTCTGTTTGGCGATGCGTCGGGCCTCGGTCATGTCCGTCACCACCATGCCAATGGTCCCGGCATTGACCCCGGGTTTGCCGAGGGGGCGAATGGAGATTTGCGCGGGGAGTTGTCCGCCGTCCCCTGTCTTGAGCAGGACTTGGACTTTCGTGCCGGCCGCGTCGCCGCATTCCAGCAAGGGGCGGAGCGTGGCCAGGTCGTGCTCGGACAGGAAACGAAAGAACGATCCGCCGGTCACCTGCTCCAGGGGGAGTTGGATGATTTTGGCGAAGCACTGGTTGGCGTAGAGAATCGTCGCATCGCTCATCAGCGTCAGCGCACCTTCATTCATCGACTCGATCAGGTCGCGATAGGCGTGGCCGGCGCCGTCGAGGGTGAAAACCTGGTCACCGGCTTTGCCCGCCACGACCAAGCCATCGACTTCGCCGCTCGTGATGGCCCGGAGGGTTTCCTCCGATTCGGCGAGTCGCGCGCGGAGGTCGGCCTCCACCGAGCGGCGAGCAGGCCGGGCCGGGGACTTCCGGGGAGTGGTCAAGTGGCGGCGGGTTTCTTACCGAAATCCAGCCCAACGAAGAAGCCCGCACTGTTGGACAGATTGCCAATCAGCCGGCGCACCGGGCGGGGAAAATCCCGGACCAGCGTGGGAGTGGCGATGATTTGTCCGTCGCGCGCCAGGATGGGCTGCTGGTAGACGTCGATCACCTTGAGTTCGAAATCGCCGTTCAGCTCCTCGGCGCAGAGCTCACGCGCCCGGAGGATCGCGCGACGGGATCGCTCGGTGGCTCCCGCCACATACAGACGCAGGATATGCTTCCCGCCCGCCGGGGTCGTCAGCGCCTTCTCGAAGGCCTGGGTCGCTTTCGAGCGTTTTTTTGATTTGGACGGCATCCGCGGCGGTTCAATTGAGATTTAGGAGGTCCAGGCCGACCAGCACGCGTTCCGTGTCGGAAAGATCGCCGATGATCTTGCGGACAGGCATCGGTAGTTTTCGCACGAGGGTGGGGATGGCCAGGATCTGGTCGCCTTTCGAAAGCTGTGGCTGCTTGAGGAGGTCGATTACCTCGATGCTGTAACGCCCGAGCATGTAGGTTTCACAAATCTTCTTGAGGTTGGAAAACGCCATCAGCGACTTCGGCGTTTGCCCGGCCACGTACAGGCGGAGTTTCCAGACCTTTTTGCTGGGAGTGGCCTTCTTGACCGCACGTTTTGGGATGGGGGCGACCATTAGTTGATCCTCCCCAGGCGGCTTTTCGACCGCGCGCGCCCCACATGGGCCGCATCCGCCTGGCGCAGGCGGCCTGACGCCGCGCGCTCGGTCCCGAGCACGAAGGTGCGCGTGCCGACCTGGTCGGCGATGCGGCGCAGCTCCACGGCCTCGGTTTCGTAGTCGGAACGCATACCGCTGATTTGCCGTTCGAGGGCGGTGCGCTTTCGCTCCACTTCACGCTTGAGCTGCGCGGCCTCCTGCAAGCTTGCCAGCGCAGCCGCTTTTTCCAGGGCGCCTTGCGCCGCGCGGGCCGAGCCGGTCAACACGCCGCTGGCACCGATGTAAGCATCCACGAGGTCCACGCCTCGATCCGAAATCAGGAATTCGCGGATCTGGTTCGAGTGCGCCATGCCGCGCGCCTTGAGCACGTAAAGCACCCGATTGCGTTCGCCGTTGCCCTCGAAGTCCTGCAAGAGCAGCCACGAGTCCATCAGCGAGGACATGGCCGCTTCGCTTTGCTGCAAGGTGTGGCCGCCTTGGGTCAGGCTGGTGAAGAGCGAGGTGATCTGTTCGCCTTTGAGATAATCGATCAGCCGCGTGACCATGGCCTTGCTCTCGGAGTCGGTGCCGGAATCCATCAGGCTCGTGATCGGGTCCACGATGACGACATCCGGCTTAAACTGCTCGATCTCCTTGAACATCGTGGCCAGATGCATCTCGAGTCCATAAAGGGACGGACGCGCCGAGTGGAAGCGCAGGAAGCCGCGCTTGACCAGTGGCTCCAGGCGCAGGCCGATGGAATGCACGTTCCGGCAGATTTGGTTGGGCGATTCCTCGAACGAGAAGAAAAGGACGCGCTCGCCGCGTTTGGCGGCGGCCTGGGCAAAAGAGGAGGAGATGATGGTCTTGCCGGTGCCGGGGGTGCCCGTGAGCAGGATGCTGCTGCCGCGGAAAAAGCCGCGTCCGCTCAGCATGGCGTCCAGCCGGGGGATGCCGGTGGAAATACGCTCGCTGGATACCTGGTGGTTCAGGCCAAGCGAAGTGATGGGGAGGACGCTGAGCCCCTCGTCACCGATGAGGAACGGAAACTCATTGGTGCCGTGCAACGCCCCGCGATACTTCACCACCCGCAGGTGGCGCGTGGCGATCTGGTCGCTGACGCGGTGGTCGAGGAGGATGACGCAGTCGGAGACATATTCCTCGAGCCCATGCCGGGTCAGCTGCTCCCGGCCGCGCTCGGCGGTGATGACGGCCGTCACGCCTTTTTCCTTCAGCCAGCGAAAAAGCCGCCGCAATTCGGCGCGCAGGATGGCCTCGTTCGGCAGGCCGGCGAAAAGCGCCTCGAGCGTGTCCAGCACCACACGCTTGGCCTTGATGCTATCAATGGCGTAATTCAACCGGACAAACAGGCCCTCCAGATCGTACTCCCCGGTCTCATGGATTTCGCTGCGCTCGATGTGGACATGCTCGAGCAGGATTTTTTTCCGCCGGACCAGCCCCGGCAAATCGAAACCGAGGGATGCGACGTTCGCCCCCAGTTCCGCGCCCGTCTCCTCGAAGGACATGAGCACGCCCGGCTCGTTGAACTGGACGGCGCCGCGGACGAGAAACTCCGCGGCGAAAAGCGTTTTGCCACAGCCGGCACCGCCACAGACGAGGGTGGGCCGTCCCTTGGGCAGGCCGCCACCCGTGATTTCATCGAGGCCTTGGATTCCGGTTGGGCACTTGGGCAACACTCGGGCGGGGGAGTCGAATTTAAAAAGCGTGTTTTTCATTTGGGCAAAAAGATAACCGCAGTGGCGACTGGGTGGGGTGGGCCCCAGGTCCGAATCCGGGTGCGAGAAGGAGTCGACATCGTCCTGCCTCACTCCCGGGTGTAGTGCTTTTGGCGCTACAGCCACTCCGGCCGCCAGACCATTCCAGTCCGGCCAAGTCCAAGCAACACATAGTGATCCCCGCTTCCGGGGACGTTGCGCGGGGAACGCTATCTGTTAATTATCTTCATCGTGGTTAAATTGTTACACACTGTCGGACAATCCACCATGATGGCGGTTTTCCGACGGGTTCCAGACGGAGAAAACAATGCAAGCGGCTGGCAAAGTGGCACTCCGTGAACTTGGGGAGACTCGCCGGATCCCGGGGGGGGATGGCGGCATTAGCCCGATACCGGAACCGGCGGGAATCGGGCACGATGGCGGGCTCCATGACGTGGGTCGTGGTCTGCCTTTCACCGCATGATTAAACTCTCCGCTGTTGCCGCTCGCTGCGAAAAAACGGACTCGAGGCGGTCGTACGAGAGTTCGTATCGCGCAGTCTTTGAATCTGCGCCGGTGGCCCTTTTCGTCTGCGATCGAGCGGGAGTGATTCAATCTTTCAACCGCGTCGCTGCCGACATGTGGGGTCGTGAACCGCGGGTGGGAGTGGAGAAACATTGCGGCTCCCTGCGCCTGTTTCTGCCGGATGGTTCCCCCCTGCCACATGAGGACACGCCGATGCAGGAGGTCATGCGGACTGGCGTCGCCGTGCGCGGGGTCGAGGTCATCATCGAGCGGCCGGACTTTACCCGCCTGCCGGTACTGGTGAGCTTTGCTCCGATCCGGGACGAGGACGGGGCAATCACCGGCGCCATTACGTCGTTCCACGACATCGCCGAGCGAAAACACTCCGAAGAGCAGCTGCGTGAGTCCGACGCGCGCTACCAGACGCTGTTCGCCTCCATCGACGAAGGTTTCTGCGTGATGGAAATGATGTTTGATGAAAACGGCCGCGCGATCGATTTCCGGTTTTTGGAGGTGAACCCCGCGTTTGAGGCCGAAAGCGGCCTGCCCGCCGCGGTGGGGAAAACCATCAATGAGCTCGTGCCGGAGCTCGAGGATATCTGGTTCCAAAGGTACGGCGCGGTCGCGCGGTCAGGCGAGCCGACCCGGTTCGAGGCCTTCGCCCGGGATTTGGCTCGATGGTTCGATGTCTAC
>JBKJRG010000759.1:0-3368 GCA_046594805.1 Opitutaceae bacterium
CGTGGTGGATAACGGCAGCACCGACGACACCGCAGCCCGCGCGCGCGCCGCCGGCGCCGGGGTCGTGCGCGAGCCGCAGCGCGGCTACGGTGCCGCCACGTGGACCGGCACGCGCGCGCTGCCCGCGGGTATCGAGTGGATTCTCTTCAGCTCGGCCGACGGCAGTGACCGGCTCGACGACGCGGAGCGCGCGGCGTTTCAACACGCGATCGATGGCGGCGCGGACCTCGTGCTGGGCGAACGCGTCTCGCTCGCGGCGTCGCGCGACTGGCTCACTCCGACGCAGCGTTTCGGCAACGCCTTCGCGTGCCGGCTGCTCGCCCTCGGTTGGGGCCGGCGCTTCCGCGACATGGCTTCGCTGCGCGCGATCCGGCGTGTCGCCTTCGAGCGGCTCGCGCTGGCCGATCGCGGCTTCGGTTGGAACGTCGAGATGCAGGTGCGTGCCGTGGAGCACGGCCTGCGCATCGCCGAGGTGCCGGTGTGTTTCCACCCGCGCGTCGCCGGCGAATCGAAAATCTCCGGCAATCTCCGCGGCATCGTCCGCGCGGGCTGGGGCATCGTCGGCATGGTCGGAAAACTCTACGCGGGCCGCGCGGCGCGCGAACGGCAACGGAGGGAGATGACCGTGGTCGGACAGCGACAAACCGCCACGGCGAGATAGCCGACCGAGCGACAAGTTCTTGCGCGCCGCTCCGGCCGGCTTTGGGTGCCGGGAGGGGTCGCGCCGCACGCACATGGAGTCGCTTCGGATGTCTCGCGGTGAGTTACGTTCGAGTGTGGCGCGAGAGTTCCGCCATCGCCGCCTTCACCGCTGCCTTGACGTTCCCCAGACAGCAGGAGCCCTGGGGATTGCGAATCTCGCAGGCGCAACGGTCCGCCTTCATTTCGGCGGCGATTCGGTGCTGGATCGTGCAATCTCCGGTCGCCCGAATTTCATCCCGGACCATGTTGGCGGAAAATCCGAAGCAGTAGCACAGGGGAGCGTCGCCACGCTCCTTCTGCGTCACGCGTTGCCGCACATCGTTCTGCGTCAGCGCGACGCCAGATGCGTTGAAGTAAACCACCCCGCAATCGCGCGACGCGCAGAAGGCAAACGATCCGGTCTCGACGGTCGCGAGGTGCCGGGGCGTTACCTGATGTTTTAGCGTCAGCAGAGACACGCTCTTTCCGGCCTGTCCACATTGCGGGCACGCGATGGGCGCGGCGGCAGGCGGCGAAAGCGCGATCGGGCGGGGGGACTGGCAGCAATCGGACATCGCTGGATTACTTGAGGGTGGAACGGTCGGCGGGGAAGCCGGTGCCGTCGATGAAGGCGAGGAGTTTCGTCCGATTGGTGACGAGGGGGTCGAAGACAAGCTCGGTCCGTTTGGAGTCGTAGTTCACGGTGGCCTGGAGCACGCCGGGAGTCCGCCGCAGCGCCCCCTCGATGCTAACTGCGCAGGGCGGACAATCCATCGAGGGAATCCGAACCGAGAACTTTTCTCCCTGATTGGTCGCAGTCCCAGTTGCCGCCGCGGGCCGGATCGTCGGCAGGGAAGGATAGATCGCGAAGGCCAGCGCCACCAGCGTGCCGAGCCACAGGCTTATGCGGGCGGCCCTGCCAGGTGGCCGGGCGCACTTGCCGTCGGGGCAGTCCGCCCGGGACCGTCGGTAATCCAGCCACCAAGCAAGCCCGAGCAAGAGGAACGTCGTCGCCAGCAGCAACGGACGCCATTCGGAGAACCACGCCGAGGCGGCAAAACTGCCGAGCCCCAGACTGAGCGAGAGGAGCGGGCCGATGCAGCAGAGCGAGGCGGCGAGGGCCGCGATGACCCCGCCGGTCAGGAACCATGGGGAACCACGATTTTTCATCGCGGAACCCTACACCCTGTAGCAAGGTATAAGGTCAAGCGCGACCATGACCATCGGGGAACTCGCCAAAAAATCCGTCCTGAGCGCACAAACCATCCGCTACTACGAGCGCGAGGGACTGCTGCCCGACGCGCATCGATGGCCGGACTCGGGTTACCGCGATTTCGACGACGCGGCGTTGGTCCGACTGCGTTTCATCCGGTCATCGAAGGATCTCGGGTTCACGCTGCGCGAGATCAAGGAGTTGATGGAATTCCAGATTCTCCCGGGAGATTCGTGCGCGGAAGTGAAACGTCTCCTCGAAATCAAGCGGCGGGAACTCGATCGGCGCATCGGCGAGATGCAGCGACTGCGGCGCGATTTGGGTAAACTGATCGCGGCCTGCACGCACCGCCACACTCGCACCGAGTGCCCCGCCCTTTGGGCGATCACGAGCACGGCGGAGAAATCATCACTGCACGGTCGGCACGGATCGTGACCGAATCGAACGCGAAAAAAATCGGCTCTTGACCTACGGCTGTCAGTGCCGGCTGCTATCGTGGTGAAAATGATCAGGAGCGACCAACACCCGCGCCTTCCCGAAGCACCGCGCTCCATCCAAAAAGGGAGCACGATGAAGACACTGCTCGACCGGGAGGCCATCGAATGTCTGGCCCACAACATAGCGCTCGTGCATCCGTCGTTCGATGGTGAATCGTTTCGCCGCGCAGCGATGAACGGGCTTGCACCGCTGGCAATTCTCCAGCGCGGGCTTCATCTGGCCCGTGTGCTGCGGGAGCATCTCCCGGCGTGCTACGAGGATGCGGTCGGCATTCTCGTCCGCTCGCTGACGCCGCCTTTGTCGGCCACGAACGATTTGGGTCTCGGGGTGCTCTTTTATCTGCCGCACGACTCGTTTGTCGCCCTCTACGGACTGGATGCCGCAGGGAACGGCGGACGCGACCCGTTCGAGATTTCGATGCAGGCGCAATACGAAATCACTCGCCGGTCTTCTGCGGAGTTTTCCATTCGTCCGTTCCTAATCCGCTGGCCGGAGCGCACGCTCGCGCGTCTCATGGAATGGACGCGCGATCCTGACCCGCATGTGCGGCGGCTGTGTTCTGAAGGCGCGCGAGGGCTTCGACTCCTACCGCGCACTCTGGCTCGACGAATATTTTCGCCAGCGCTTCGAGGGCCGGCCCGGTTATCGCCGGGCGCAGCCGCGCGGCGCGGCGTTTTCCGGCGGTGCACGCTGGGAGTATCGGCCGGCCTCGGGTTTCGTGCAACTCGGCTACGCACGGTCGCAGGACGAAGTCGCGCCCGGCTACGAAATCGATTTCGCCGGCCTGCGCCGCGGCGCGGAGACGCTCGTCACGGACACCGTCACGCTGAGCTTCGAAAACGTCCTTACGCCGCGCCTCCGCACCCGCGCCGAACTCCGCGTCGCCGACACCTCGGGTCGCGAGCCGCGGTGGGGCGCCGAGGTCTCCGCCCGTTACGCGCTCGGCGAACGCTGGATCGTGCGCGCCGACCTCGGC
>JBKJRG010000878.1:0-9183 GCA_046594805.1 Opitutaceae bacterium
TGTTCACCCTCGGCATCGATTATGGCACCAACTCCGTTCGCGCCCTCGTGGTGAGGTGAACATGGGCGGAGGGCGAGGGTCGCGGGTCGCGGGCCGGGCTTCAAGCCCGGGCCTGCCGTGGCTGCGGCTTCCAGCCGCAGATTTCTGAAACTGCGGCAGGATGCCGCAGCCACGGCAATCACCAGGACCGCGCTACCTCAATTCACCTGCTGCCAGAGCTCGCGATAGGCGCCCACCAAGTCGGGATAGGTGGTGGCGGTGGTAAGTAATTCTTCCTGCACCAGGCCGAGCAGCTCCGGCGACGTGAGCGTGGCCGGTTCCCAGAGCAGCAGGCACAGGGCATGGAGCACGCGCTCGCGGGGATGGGTGCCCGCGCGCGCGCGCAGGAATGGGTGCACGCCGAGCGCCTTGAAATTAACCAGCAGGTTGCGGACGGGACTTCCCTCGGGGCACTTGTTCGGATGGCTCAGGGCATAATCGCGCGCCGAGCCGAAGAGGATGCCGATGCGCCGCCGTTCCATCCACAGCCAGATTTTTTCCGCGAGCGCCGCGAGCGGAGCGAAGTGGGCCAGCAGCGCCTCGCGCGATGCGGTGCTGCGTTCCGGATGCAGCTTGAACTGCACCCCGGCTTCGTGATGCCGGCAGACATCGTCCATCCAGGGAAGTTTTTCGGTCGCCGCCAGTCGCACCAGTCGCGCGTGCCGCTCGTTGGCGCTCCAGTGATACTCGGTGTAGGCGACGAGGACGGCATCGCCGAGCGCGAGCTCGGCTTTCGCGATGTTGCGCCGCACGAAATCCGCGTCCGCCCCGGTGAATTCCCGGCGCATCAGCCGTTCCTGCGCGAAGAGCAGGCCGGTGCAGCGATTCATCAACAGGCGGGTGGCCTCGGCCAGGGGAATATTTTCGGCGACGCGATGGTGGGCGCACGCCTCCAGCATTTCCTCCCGCCCGATGAGCCAGCGGTGGCCCACCGCGAGATCGTAGGAGAACATGCTGATGGCGCTGCGCGCGAACTCGGTCAGCGAGGTGATCTTGAATTCGACTTCGATGCCGGCTTGAGGCGTGAGAATCTCGCCCAGCACATGGAGGGCGCGGCCAAAGCGCCGTTCGTTGAGGTGCCGGTTGCCCCGGAGGCAGACATAAAATTCGAGATCGTTGTATGGCCGGTCGCCGGCCGGCGTGCGGAGCACGCCCCCTTCGCCGCGACCGTAGCCGCCGCCCAGCAGGACGGCTTCGAGTCGGCCGGGCGGCACCAGGCCACGAATGCCGGCGGCAATCTTGTCGCAGGTTTGGGCCAGGTGCGCTTCCAGTTCCGCACTGCCGTCCGTCGTGAATCGCGGACCGGAGTTCAACGCGCGGACAGCCGGCCGCGGCAGGGTGCGCGGCGTGCGGAGCGGAAGCGTGAGGGCAGGGGGCGAAGTGGGGGCAATCATGCGGGACGAACTCGTTGGACCGGGGAAATCGTTACGCTGCCAGCGCTTCGCGGTGCATGGCCCAACCGGCCTTGAAACCGGCGCGGCGGGCGAGCCGCTGCTCCCAGCGGATGCGGAGCGACGCGGGCCATTCTCGGAGCCGGGCGTGCCGCCGGCAAAAAGCGAGGTCGCGCCGGGCGTCATTTAGCCATCCCACCAGGATTCGAGCCGGCTGCGTCAGCTCGGCAGGCTCGCCATTCCAGACGGCGGCCAGCGCCCACGCCTCGCCGAAGCTCCGCTTGTAGGCCTGTTGCGGCGTGTAATTGTGCGAATGCATCCCCACCGACTCCGGGCAGTACACGATCCGGTAGCCCTCGCTGCGGCACCACCGGGTGTACTCGTCGTCCTCCGAGTATTGCATCGACTCGAGGAAGCCGCGGCGTGACCACACGTCCTTGCGGAGTCCACTGCTGACCATGCTGAAAAAATGCTCCCATTTCTCCGACTCGCGGTTCTCACCGAAGCAGCGCTCGTAGTCGTGGGCGAACACCGCCTGGCAGTCCGGGCGCGGGATCTGTCGCCCAAAAACCGCCGCGGTATGCGGGTCCTGCAAGCCCGTCGCGAGCGGCCGCAGCCAGCCGGTGCCTTGCGGGGTCGCGTCCGCATTCAGGAAAATTGCCGTATCCGTCCGGGCCAGGGTCATGCCCTGGTTCATCACCCGACTCGGGTTGTAGTCGTGCGGCAGCAACTGGACGAAATGCCGCGGCTGGGCGGCACGGATGAGGTCGACCGAGCCATCGTTCGAGCCAGAGTCGAAAACGACCAATTCCCAGTTTTTGTAGTCCTGCGCTGCCAAGGCCGGGAGGGTGTCGCGGAGCGCCCACGCCTCGTTATAGGAGCGCATGATGATTGTGACCAAGGGGTCATCCATAAAGGTTCCTAGGCTAAACCCCTCCGGAGGCGCAGAACATGGGGTCTGGCCCACCTGCCCCGTAGGTTAGTACCCACTGACCCCGAAACGACCGAGACGTTATGATCCGTGAGCGTCTCGTCGACGCAGGTCCCAATGACGAATCTACCGAAGAAAAATCCAGTTGTCCTGTCCATCGGAATCATGGCTTGGAACGAGGAAGACTCCATTCGTACCACGCTGGAATCCCTTTTCCGCCAATCGGTCTTCGAAAAGCTCTCGGCCCGCCACGAGGTGGTTGAAATCCTCGTCCTGGCCAACGGCTGCTCGGATCGCACCGTGCCCATCGCCCGCGAGTATTTCGCCCAGATGGACCGGGAGCACGCTTGGGCCGACGGTTTCAGCGCTCGCGTGATCGACATCCCGGAACCCGGCCGCAACAATGCCTGGAACCGGTTCGTGCACGAGTTCTCGGCGGTCGAGGCCCAATTTATCTCCCTGATGGACGCGGACATCGTGTTTCATCACCGCGACACCATCTTCAGCCTGATGGCGACGCTCGAGCGCCGGCCCCATGTGTCCGCCACCTCGGGCCGCCAGTGCAAGGATCTCCTGTTCAAGGAGCATAAGACGCTATGGGAACGCGTCTCGCTCACGACCTCGTCGATGACTGCGACGATCGAGGGCCAGATCACCGGCCAGCTCTACTGCATGCGCTCGAAGATTGCGCGCAACCTCTACCTGCCCCGCGACCTGAGCGCGAACGACGATGGCTTCTTCAAGCAGGCCATTTGCACGGACTTTTTCTCCCGCGATCTCGATCCCAGCCGAATCGTCACCGCGCCGGATGCGGCCCACATCTACGAGGCCTACATCAACTTCAAGGACATCCTCAACAACCAGAAGCGCCAGATGATTGGGCAGACCGGCGTGCATGTGCTGCTCGAATACGTGAAGACGCTCTCGTTCGAGGATCGCCAGAACCTCGCGGACACGCTGCGCCAGCATGAGTCGCGCGATCCCGACTGGCTGAAGAAACTCATCGGCCAGCATCTGCGCACCCGGCCGTTTTTCTGGCAGCTGTTCCCCGGCCTGCTGACTTTCCGCTTCAAGCGGTGTTTCAAGCTTCCGGGGATGCGGAAGGTGACGGGATTGCCCGCCGCCTGCGCGGGCTTTATCGTGACGGTGATTGCCTGCTCGCGCGCCCACCGCGCACTCCGCAACGGCACCACCCAGTACTGGCCGAAGCCCACCCGCCAGACGATCCTTTCCGTCCCGACCGCGGTGAAATAACCGGCGGGCGTTCCGCGCGCCGGTCGATTCCAACTGTCATGTCCAAAAGTTCCACCGAGACTGGCAACCTCTCGTCCGTCATCGCTCGACTGCGGCACTGGATGCACGACGGGCTGCGGCCCCTGGCCCCCGAGGCCGCGGTGCTCGCGGTGGGCTGTGAACAGGCCTTCCTCGCGCCGCAACTCGTGGAATACTCCGCGGACGTCACCGTGCTCGACACGTCGGGCGCTCAAATCGGGCAGCTCGGGCGGCGTTTCCCGGAGATTTCCTTCCTCCAGCATGACCCGGCCCGGTGCCTGCCTTTCGCCCCGGCCCGGTTCGAGGCCGTGTGGTGCGGCGAATTCCTCGATCGCATCTTCGATCCTGCGGCCGCCCTGCGCGAGTTGCACCGCGTGCTCGTGCCCGGCGGTCGCCTCCTGGTGACCGTGCCGGATTACGGCAGCGTGCGTCCGATGTGGACCACTTTTTTCCCGGGGGACGAGTCGTCCGCGGTCAACCCCCGCATCGGGCAGTTTAGCCGCGGGTCCCTGGCGAAGCTCGTCCGCGCCGCCGGATTCACCGAAGTCCACGCGATGAGCGCCGGCGCGCCGCGTCGCGCCGCGAGCGGCCCACGCCAGCTTTTGCTCAAGGCAAGAAAGAGCCTGGTCGTCCAGGACGTGAAAGCGCCCGCGCGCCGCCGCGCGATCGCCCCCGTCACTGAGCTGGCCCGGGATCAGGCCGGCGCCGCGCGCGCGGCTTGAGGTTCGCGTTGTCTCCTTTGCCGCATGGAAACCAAACACTACATTGCGATCGTTGTGCTGATCGCGCTGGGCTGCGGGACCATATTGGTCACGACCTTTTCCCAAAAGCTGCGGGACTATATTTTCTTCGTGATGTCCTGGGGCGCGGTGCTCGGCGAGACCGGTCCGTTCGACGTTAATTTCCTCGGCCAGTACTGGTACCGCGGCACCTCGCGCGGCATCAGCATTTCGGTGATCGACGTGCTGGCCTTCGGCATCCTGGTCGGGACCTTGTTTGCCCCGCGCTATCCGCGGCGCCCCTGGTTCATCCCGGCCGGGGTCCTGGTCTACCTGCTCTATTTCGGTTATTGCATCGTATCGATGGTGCAGGCGCAGGAACCGATGTTTGCAGTGTGGGAGCTGGTGAACATCCCCCGCGCGTTGATTATCATGCTGGCGACGGCCGCGTTCGTGCGCACCCGCCGCGAGCTCGGCATCCTGGTAGTGGCACTGGGTTGCGCCGTGTGCGTGCAGCTCGTCTACGCGATGAAGCAGCGGTTTGTCGCCGGCATGTTCCGGCCCTGCGGGACGCTCGATCACGCCAACAGCCTTTCGATGTACCTGTGCCTGGTCACGCCGGTGTTGCTGGCGGCGGCCTTGTCGAATTTCCACAAATACATCCGGTGGTTTGCCACCTTCTGCGCGGCCCTGGGCGCGTTTGGCGTGGTGCTCACGCTCTCCCGGATGGGCATCCCCACCTTCGTCCTGGTGTCCCTGGGGGTGTGCGTCTGCTGCACCACTTGGCGCATCACCCGCCGCAAAGTGATCGCCGTGGCCGTCACCCTGGCGCTGGGCACGTTCGTGGTGGCGAAGTCCTGGGATCAAATGTCCGAGCGCTTCGGTTCGGCCTCGCTCAAGGAGGAGTACATCGACATCGAGGGCGAGAACCGCGGCGTCTACTGGCGTTGGGCCGGGATGATCATGGACGAGCATCCTTTCGGCGTCGGGCTGAACAACTGGTCCTACATGGTCAGCAAGACCTATGGCCCGCGGATCGGCTTTTTCTACGAGGACTACGATGACATCAAGGTCACGCCGGAAAAGGCAGACCTCCCCTCCATCCATTACGCCCCACCGGCGCACACCCTGGTCGGGCTAACACTCGGCGAACTGGGCGTGCCCGGGATGATTATCTTCGGCCTGGTTTGGATGCGCTGGTTCTCGGTGGGCGTGACCTTCCTGTGGCGGCGCCTCGAGCGTGATCCCATGCATCGCCTCGGCATCGGCATCCTGTTCGCGACCACCGGCATTTTTCTTCAGAGCATCACGGAATGGACCTACCGGCAGCCGGCGATGTTTCTCACCTTCCACATGATGCTCGGCGCGCTCGCCAGCCTCGCCTATGCGAAAAAGCACGCCAAGTCCCGCGTGGAGGATGAGCAGCCATTGGATGAAATTGAAATCGAGGCCACGCCCGTCGGCGCCGGTGCTCACACCATGCGTTAATCCCATGCGTGTCGCCCATCTTCTGCGCAAATACAACCCGGCCGAATGGGGCGGGACCGAGACGGTGATCCACCAGCTCTTCGGCGGGCTGCGCCAGCAGAGCGTCGAATCAATCGTCTATTGCCCGACCATCGCGAGCAGCCCGGGGCGTGACCCGCTGGCGGACGCCGGCTGCGTGGTGAAACGCTTCCGCGCCTGCGTCCCGGTCTGGGGCATCTCGGCCGAACAGCGGCGCCAGATGGTTTCGGTCGGCGGTAACCTGATGTCGTTTGACCTGATCAAATCGCTTTGGTCCGAGCCGCAGTTGTCGCTGATTCACTCGCACGCCATGGGCCGCGTCGGCGGCATCGGCCTCACGATCGCGCGGCGGAGGAAAATCCCCTTTGTCGTCACCGTGCACGGCGGGCTCTACGATCTGCCGCCCAGCCTGCAGCAATCCTTCAGCGAATCGAACGGCCGCGGTTTCGAATGGGGCAAGCCTTTTGGCCTGCTGCTGCGCGCCCGCGCGGTGATCAACGAGGCGGACGCGATCCTCACCTGCAACCGGCGCGAGGCCGAGCTGATCCAGCAGAAGCACCCGGACCGCCGCGTGATCACCCAGCCGCACGGAGTGCCCGCCCACCTCTACGACACCGATCATCGCGCGGCCGCCCGCGCGGCCTTCCCCCGCATCTGCAACCGTGATGTGCTGCTTTCCGTCGGACGAATCGATCCGGTCAAGAACCAGATGTGGCTGGTGGAGCAGGTGGCCGAGCTGGTCCGCCGTTATCCCCGCGCCCTCCTCGTGCTGGCGGGCCCTTGCACCGACGAACCCTATGGCCGCGCCCTCGACCAGCGCATCACCGACCTCGGGCTCTCCGATCACGTTTATCTTCCCGGCAAGATTCCGCCGGCCGATCCCCGACTGATCGGGCTGATGCAGGAGGCGAAGGTCGTGCTGCTCCCTTCCATTTCGGAAACGTTCGGGTTGGTGATCCTCGAGGCTTGGGCCGCGGGCACCCCGGCGGTGTCGAGCCGGACCTCCGGCGCCAGTGCCCTGATCGACCACGGCAAGAATGGCTGGCTCTTCGATCTCGAGCGGCCGCAGGGTTTTCACGAGGCGATGGACGCGGCCCTCGCCGATGGCGACACGCGCCGCGCCGTAATCGCCGCCGCGCGCGAGCGCGTCGTGTCCCACTACGACAACCGCATCATCGCTTCGCGAATCAAGCAACTGTACGAGAGTCTCACCGAGGATCACCATGCGCTACGTCATACTGCGTGACGACGACACCAACGCCCTGACGCCGGTCGACTGCCTGGAGAAGCTGTACCGGCCTTTCCTCTCGCGCGGGCTCGCGGTTAACCTGGCGACCATCCCCGAAGTGCGGGAGGACATCCGGATCCCCGACGGCCGGCGCGAGGGGTTTCTGCCCCGCGAACGCAACACCGCCGTCGAGACCGTGCCCCTGGCGGAGAACCGCCGGCTGGTCGATTACCTGCGCGGCAACCCCGGCTACCACATCGTGCAACATGGGTGTCACCATGACTATTTCGAATTCAACACCCCCGATCGCACGGAAGTCGCGCGTCGGCTCGACCGCGGCGCCGCGCGGCTGCGCGAGGCGGGTTTCGAGAACATCCGGGCGTTCGTCGCGCCGCATGACAAGTTCTCTCCTGCGGCCTACGAGGAAACCGCCAGGCGTTTTCCCATCATCTCCTCCGGCTGGTTCGAGTGGCGCCGGGTCCCGGCGGCCTGGCGTCCGCGCTACCTCCTGCGGAAAATCAGCGGCCGGCCGCACTGGCGGGCCGGCGGCTCGCTGCTCCTCAGCCACCCGGGCTGCCTGCTTTCGTACACCCGCCCCTACGAATCGATCCTTCCGGCGATCAAAGAAACGATTGCGCGGCAGGAGGTGACCGTGCTCGTGACGCACTGGTGGGAGTATTTTCGCGACGGCAAGGTCGACGAGGCCTTCATCCGCGTCCTGCATCAGACCGCCGAATACCTTGCGTCCCGCCCCGACGTGCAGGTGACGTCCTTCGACGCGCTGGCCGGCGCCCCGGCGAAATCGGACCTCGCGAAAGCGCCGGCCTCCCGGGCCGCGCCGGTGGGCGTGGCTTGAGTTTGGCGTTTGGAGTTTCGTGTTTGGAGTGAAGTCTGGTGTTTTCGACGTGGGCGAACCGCCCCGCCAAATAGACCAAGGCCAGCCGCTTTGCGGGGCTGGCGCTTGCCTGCCCTGAGCGAAGTCGAACGGGCCGCCATGCCGTCGCGGTACACGCGCCCGACCTCCCTTGATTTCCGCCCGCCCCCGCCCGCCGCCGATGGCGCGGTCCCAGAGACAGACGGCCGCTCAGGAAATACCCTTGGCCTTTAAGAGCTGCGCCAACTCCGCCGCGTCCGCCTGGCCCTTGATCGTGTTCAGATAGCCCAGCACCGCCATGCGATCGCCGGGCCCGCAGGTCGAGATGTCGAGCATCCATTCCTCGGTCTTCGGCGCGGAGACAATGACCTCGTCGGCCCACGCGATCACTTCGGAAGCTTCCACAAAGCCCTGGGTGATTCCCTGGATGTAATACTCCGCTTTCGTCCGATAATTCATGCGGCAATGAAGCCGGAGCGCCCGCAACGTGCCAAGTGCGATCGTGGCGCGCGAGGTTGGGCCGCTCGACGCGCGCTGAGGCCGCGCAGGGTGCCGCCGAGCGGATAGGCTCGGTGGAGGGGCGGTTTGCAACCGCCCGAATGCATCTGGGAATCCCTCCCCGCGCCCCTCGACAGACTCGGGGCTGAGCTTGTCGGATGAACGGAGGGTGCTATTCGCGACTCGCATCATGACCCCGACCGGCTCCCCCAGGGATTAACAGTGCGCGGCCCGACGACGTTGGAATCGTCGCAGCCAGGAGAATGTTGGGGTGGGGAGACTCATGATCGTGGTGCGTGAATATGTGGTGAGCGATGTCGACGCTGGCTACGCTGCCTCTCCAAAGTGCCCGCTGGTGCTCTGCTGCCAGACGTGGTGGAACACTCGTTTCGCCAGCGCCTGCTTCTCCTCCTCGGTAAAGGGCGGCGTGGGCAGTGCGGAGAAAACATGGTCGAGGATCAACACCTCCACGTCGGCCTGCGTCTGCTCCTTCTCCGTCCATCGCTCGCGCTGCGCGATTAGTTTGCTCACCGCCGCGAGCAGGCCTTGGCTGGCCTGTTTCACTTTCTCTCTCTCCGCTTTGCCGAGATTTTCTTTTTGCAAGAGGCAAAACAGCGCGTACTCGTCCTCGCTCAGCCCTTCCTCGGCAGCACGACGCCCTTCGGCGTCGAGCCCTTTCACGAGGTCGACGAGCTTCGCGAACCTCTCCTCGATCGTCACCCGGT
>JBKJRG010000053.1:0-15434 GCA_046594805.1 Opitutaceae bacterium
CTCCGCGCGATAGCCCAGTCGCTCCAGGAAACGCAGCGCCACCTTCTGGTTGACGGCGTTATCTTCCGCCAGGAGCACCTCGAGCGGAATCTCCTCGCCGATCGGCCGGTCCAAGGCCCGGGCCGTGGAGGTCGAACCGTACGCCGCCGGGTGAAACAAAGCCATGATGGCGTGCTGGAATGCCCCGGTCCGGAGCGGCTTCGTGGCCGTCGCAGAGGGGAAATCGTCCGACGGGAGCGCCGGCGCGTTCTGGCCGAAAGGATACACGACCAGCCGCGGGCATTTTAGACCTGCCAGCACGCCCGTCGCCGCGGCGGTTTCGAATTCCGCGGCATCGATCACCAGCAGCGCCGGGCAGGAGGGCAGCTTCGCGGCAATTGCCGCGGCGGCCGCGGCGTTGGCGGCGAAGACACACGCCGGGCCCCACTGCTCGAAAATCGTCCGCAGCCGCATCTGCGTGACCGGGTGATCTTCCACGCAGAGCACCGTGCCTTCACGTAAAGGTCCGGGCACGGTCGAGATTCCCGGATTGCTCCCGCCGGATGCCGCCTCGGTCTGGATGGTGAAGACGAACTCGGAGCCTTCGCCCGACCTGCTGTCCACCCGGATGCTCCCGCCCATCAGCTCGACCAGCCGCTGGCAGATGGCGAGACCGAGGCCGGTGCCACCGTACTTGCGCGTCGTGGAGGAGTCGACCTGGCTGAAGGCCTTGAAGAGGCGATCGAGCCGGTCAGGCGGGATGCCAATGCCGGTGTCCCGGATGGTGAATTCGAGGATCGCCCGCGCCGGATCATCCGGCAGGCTTGGAACAAATCCGAGCGGGGTGGGCTCACGGGTCGCGCGGCGCACTTCAAGGGAAATGCTGCCGCTCGGGGTGAACTTCACGGCATTGTTGACCAGGTTGACGAGCACCTGCCGCAATCGCGTGACGTCGCCGATTAGCCACGAGGGCACATCCGGGGCGGTGTGGTAGACCAGCTCGAGGTGCTTGGCGGAGGCCTGCAGCGCGAAAAGGTCGAGCGATTCCTCCAGGCAGAGCGCAAGTTCGAAGGGCGAACGCTCGAGCTCCATCTTCCCGGACTCGATCTTCGAGAAGTCCAGGATGTCGTTGATGATGGTCAGGAGGGCTTCACCGGAGGTGCGGATGGTGTTGACGAAATCGCGCTGCTCGGCCGAAAGAGTGGTCTCCATCAGCAGGCTCGTCATGCCGATGACGCCGTTCATCGGCGTACGAATCTCGTGGGACATCGAGGCGAGGAATTCGCTCTTCGCGCGCGAGGCGTCGTCGGCTTCGGCCTTGGCGCGACGCAATTGCAGCTCGGTTTCGACCCGCGCCGTGATGTCGGTCTCGACCGCGATGAAGTTCTCGATATCGCCGGTGCCGCCGCGGACGGGCTGAATCTCGATGTGCAGGTGATATTTGCGGCCGGACTTGGAATAGTTGACGACATCGGTGCTGATGCTCTGGCCGCGCGACATCGCCGCCCGGATGCGGGCCACCGTGCGCGGATTGGTGTCGGGCCCGACCATGAAGTTCATCGGGTTCTTCCCCACCACTTCGTCGAGCGTGTATTCCATCACCCGGCAAAAAGCCTCGTTGGCCCATTCGATCCGGCCATCGGGAGCTCCGATCAACACGGGGTTGTCCGTCTTCGAGGCGACGAGGGACAGCTTCCGCGCCTCGGCCTGGCTCTCGCGCAAGGCGATCTCGGCTTCGCGACGCGCGGTGATGTCCTGCATCGTGCCGATGATGCGGGTGGGACGGCCGTCCGGGTTGGTCGCGACGGATTTCGCGTGCGTGTAGACCCAGCGCCAATCGCCGCTGCGGGCCCGCACGCGATATTCCGGTTCGATGAAGGACGCGATGCCGTTGAGCTGCGACTCGGTGCGCCGCCGGAAAAGGGGCAGGTCGTCCGGATGAATGAGCGACTGCCAGGCTTCGACGGTCGAGGGCATCCGGGTGTGCTCGTAGCCGAGCATGGCCCACAGTCCCGGGCTGTAATAAATGTGCCCGGCCACCACGCTCCACTCGAAGATGCCGATCTGGGTCGAATCCAGCGCGAGCCGGAGGCGCTCGTCCGACACTTTCAGCCGGGCCTCGATCCGGCGCCGCTCCTCGTTCTCCCCAAAAAGTTTCTTGTTCGAAAACTCCGCCGCCCGCTGGCCGGCGCGGGCGCTGCGCGCGAGGTGCACGCTGAGACCGAGCAACAGGGTGATGCCGAAGCCTGCCGCCAGCGCGAGTTCCGGCAGGTAGCTGCGGTCCTGGGCGACGGCCGCCTTGGTGGGGGTCAAGGTCAGCCGCAACCGGCGATCGGCGATATGGTAGGTTTTGTCGAACGCGAGCTCTTCGTTTTCCGCCGGGGCGGTCGAGGACGAGAAGAGAATTTCCGGGCCGAGCGAAATCGTGACAACATACTCTGCGTCCGGACGCTGGCGCAGCGAGGTGATCTTCGCGAAGAATCCCTCGTAGGTGAATTCCGCGGCGACAAAGCCCATCGCCTGGCCGCCGCGCATTACGGGGGCATAGATGACGAAGCCCTTGCGGACCCGGGCAGGCGCCAGGTGGATCGGCGTCGAAACCGAGATGACCGGGTTGAACGGAAGCTGGCGGGCAAGGTTGAGCGCGTTCAACCGCTGCTCCACCGCAGTATGGTCGAAATTCTGCGCGTCCTCCCGACCCGCCGTGGGATAATGCCAACGCGTTCGGCCGGCGGCATCGACATACGCGATCAAGACACAGCCGAGGAAGCGCGATTCCTCGAACTGCCCCTGAACATCCTCCTCCCAACCGGCGACGGTCGGGTCGAGCGCGTCGGCGCGTCGGCGCGCCAGCCGCTCAAAACGGTTGGTCTGCTGGTCGAGTTGCACCTTGATTTCCGTGGCCATGGCCTCGCTCGCGGCCTGCGCCTTCTGGCGCACGGCGACCAACTCCCGATCCCGCAGGCCAACCCAGAGTATGATGGTGAGCGTGAGGCAGCCGATGACCGCGGGCATCGGCGACCAGGAGGGTGCCTCTCCATCGACCCGCATGGTTTCACGCCAGGCGAGCGCCACCAGGGCAAGACCCGCGAGCAACAACGCAATCGCGGCGAGGGGGCCGGTGGCGGTGGCGGTGCCCCAGCGGAAAACGGCGGGCAGGCTGGCGGCATAGCCCAGCAGCGTCGAGATGCCGGCGGCGGCCAGGACCGAGCCTGTGACGGCCTCCGCGAAAAGCCTTCCCCGCGCCGCGCGCACTTTCGCGCGCCAGATCAGGGCGATGCTGCATGCGAGAATTCCCAAGGCCGGCAGCAGGGCCATCCGGCCGGGAAACTGGAATTCGGTCGGCAGGTAGTCGCGGACGAACAGCTCATCGATCTTCAGGTCGACCCCGGCGAAATACTCCACGAGGGTCACGGCGCTCAGCACGGCGGGAATGAGCGCGAGCAGTGCGAATTTTCGCCGGTCGAGTTCGAGCGCCAGCAGGACAAAGCCGATGACCAGAAAGCAGAGCGCCGTGTTGAATTTCATGGCCGGCCACTCGCGGAACGGTTGCAGCAGTTCGCCCATCTCGAAGATCCACGCGGTCAGCGTGACCCCGCCAATGGCGATCAACGCCCAGGCGGCGGCGAGCGATGCGCGTTCCAGCCCGGTGCGCTGCGGCAGTGTCGGCAACGAACTCATTAAGGTGTTTCCCCTACCTAGACGGATGGGTTGGCGTGGAGCAATGCGTTTCCGGACAGGACGTTTGTGACGGGAGGGCGCAGCAAAATATGCGGCCCTAACTGCCTGAAAATGCGGGTTACGAGGCGGGCGCAGCGACCGCGCGGCGCGCATCGGTGGTGGGCGGCGCGGCGGGCGGGGTCGAGGGCGACGGCGCGGCTTTTTCCGCGGCATCACGTTCGGGGGCGCGCTCGGCCGGTGGCCGCTCACCCGCAAAAGCAGCCAGCCCCCACGTCGGTTTCTCCAGCGTCCCGCTCAATTGCACCTCGAAGACGTTCGAAAACGGCGTGAGCACCACACCCACCACGCTCTTGATGAGGCTGCCGCTTTCCTGGAACGGAAAAATCTTCGCCTTGAAATCCAGTTCATGCCGGTCGAGGGCGTAATCGCCGTGCGCGTCGATGCCGGAGTTGGCCCCCCGCAGCGCGATTTCCGGAAAAATCAGCCTGGGCCCTTCGATTTTGAAATTGGCGCTCGCGGAGGTGAAGCGCAGCGCCGTGAATTTCAGCAACTCCGACAACGCGCCCAGGAGCGGCACGGCGCCGATCTCCGCGCCCTCGAGCGAAGCGTTGCCCTGGCCCTTGTAACTATGCATGTCGGAAAACCGGCCCTCAGCCGAGGCCGCGAGATCGATCCGGACATTGGCTTTTTCCTGCACAAACTTCCCGGGCGGAGTGGGGGGTGAGCCGCGTTGGTGCCCGATGAATTCCGCCAGGGCCGCGGCTGCTTCCCCGAGGCTGGCGCCCTTCAAGGCATAATCGAACCCCACCCGTCGTTCCGGACCCGTGCCCCAGACCCGCGCGTGGCCGCTCGCCGAGCCGCCGGCAAACCGCGCCTGCATTTTCTCCACCGTGATTTCATCGTCGCGCAAGCGGGCGGTGAACGAGACATCCTGCAGCGGAAAGTGGTAAAACCGAAATTCCCCGGACGTCGCAGCTTCAATCGCCAGGTCGAAGTGCTGACCGGCGACGGCGCCGGGCCCGTCGAAATGCCCGCGCAGCCGGATCTCCGGTGGCGTGGCGATTTGAAACGGCGCCAGCAGCTTTGCGCCCGGCGCACCGGCCATCGTCCGCGCCAGCTCGAGATCGAGGCTCGACTCGGCTGCGACGTCAAAGGACCGCCACGCGTGGCTTACGGGATTCGACTGGTAGTTGAAAGTGCCGCGCACGGAGCCGCTGCCTTGCGTCCCAAATAACTCGAGCCCGTCGAAAAAGCCGGGACGAAGGAAAAGGCGGGTTCGCACATGATCGAACGCTGCGCCGCGCAGGACCGGTTTCGGGGCATCGGCGTAGACAAATACCGCCGTGCGTTCGCCGGCCCGCCAGGTGCCGCTCACTTCGACGCTGGCCGCCGGCGGCGTCACCGGGAACTCAAGCTGTTGGAAAAAATTCGGCCACCACTCGGCGAACCAGCCCGAGATGGTCATCGGCCGCAGCCGGCCGGCGAGCAGGAAACGGTAGCGCAACGTCGCAAATTCCTGCTCGTAGGAACCGCGGGCGAAATTTTCGCCGATGCGCCCGAACGCCTCCGGGGAGAAAAAGCGCTTTGGATCCAGCAGGACGGTGGCCCGGCCTTCCTCCATCCGGACGCCATACGCGTTGATGCCTTTGAGCGCAGCCTGCGCCGTCAGCTGCTCGAACTTCCAACCCGGGCCGAGGCGCGCTTCCCCGTCCGCGCACTCGAGCGACGCGAAATCGAAATACTTCTTCACGTCCACGCCCAGCTTGCGCCCGAGTGGCTCCAGCAGCGCGGGTGAGATCGTGCCCTCGAAGCGCAGCACGGCGGTCTGCGCGCGGAAGTCGGTTTCCGCCCGGACCGCAAGGGGGGCGCCACTGACCAACACTGCCAGCACGGCGTCCAACCGCGGCAGCGGCCGGGGAAAAAGCTCGGCAGACAAGCCGCGCATGGGCACGCCCGCCGCCGTCAGCAGATCGGCCGTCAACTCGATCGTGCGCGGTTCGAACTGCCAGCTGTCCGGGCGCAGCCGGCCATATGCGACCGCCCGTACTCCGTGGCCCGTCATGCCGCCCATCCACGGGAGCTGCACCTCACCCAGGGTGGCATCGATCCGGGAGAGGGTGGGCTGATCGCCAAAGACGAGCACGCGCGATTCCACGCGCAGGTCATCCGCCTGGGCCACGAAGGGTTGCTCCAGCCGCAGTCCGCGGGCGAGGAACTTCACGTTGACCTGGGCCGCCCCGGATTCTGACGGCACGAATTCCAGGTTGAGCGTGGGCTCCCGGAGGGCGGCCAATTGCTCCACGCTCGCGATGGCTTGCCGGCACCAGCCAGGGAATCGTTGCGCCAGCAATTCCGCGAGCGGGCGGCGCGGCTGGTCGGGCGACGGGCGGGGCCGGGGCAACGTGCCGTGGGCGGAAACAACGATGCCTCCGACGCGCGCGGTGAACTGGCTGATTTTCATCTCGCGATCGCCGGGCACGAGCAGCGCGTCGAAATCGCGCACGATCACTTCCGGCTGGCCGGAGGGCGCCAGCATTGCCGGCACTCCCGCCGTTCCGCCGCTGATCCGAATCTCGCGTGGCTCGACTTTTCCGACGGCGAGCAGCCAGGGATTCAGCCGCACGTAAACCATGCGCGCATGAACCACCGGGTCCGTGTACGGCGCCACTAGCAGCCGCGCCTCCTCGATCAAGACCCGGCCCGTCGGATCGAACGAAGTCCGCTGGAAGGTCGCCCGCAGCCCATATTCCGCCAGTCGCGCTTGCAGCCGCTCCATCGCAAACGCGGGCACGGTCAACTCGCTGGTGGTGGCGATGTAGAGCTGGAGCACCAGCAGGATGACGAGCCCCAGCCAGAGCGTCCAGAGGACGAACGACGCCACCAGGCCGCCGCCTGCGAGGATCGAACGGCCGAAAAACTGGAGCAGCCGTTTCACTCCCGGGAGGCGGGACGTCGCGTGAACTTTTCGCGCGCGCTCACGCTAGTTCTTCGGTGCTGCCGGCGGCCCAGGATCACGGGCGCCTTCCGTCAGCGGCCAGAGCGCATCGATCAACGGCTGCTCGATTTCGAAGATGGCGTCGATTTCCCTGGCGCCGGCATACTGCTGCGCACCGCCCACCCGCTCGGTAAAGAACCAGGCGACCGTGCTCGCCTGCTCACTCAGGCCGCCCGGCAGCGAGACGGTGGCATCGAGGCGGTAGCGCCACGGACGTTCGTCGCCGGCAATGGTGACCTTTTCGGTGAACGCATCGTGCACGAAATGCGCGGCCTGGAGTTTCCGCAGCTGCGCGACGAGTTTGCCCAGCGCCTCCGGGTTGGCGCCCGGTGCCGCGGGCTGGCCGGTCGCGTCGAAAGTGGTTTCGAGGAGCGGTTTTTCCGGGTTGGTCAGATCCGTGAGCTTGAGGGCGGTGATCCGCGCATTGGCCGGCAGCTCGCGCACCGACCGATGCCGCCAGGCGATGGGTTCCGGCCGCAATTCGCGGAGGATCTCGGGGTCCACCGAATAAATGTACGTGCCCGGATCGGTGGGCGTGCCGACCCGCGCATAGACTTGGCGCTGCGCGTCCGTGCCCAGGCGCAGGACGAGTTCGGTCGTGGAAGTGCCCGGCGAGGCACTGCCGCCGAACGTCAGGCGGATTTCGCGCTCGGGGCGGTTGAAGCCCCAGTTCTCGAGATCGGCGCTCGACGGCGCATCGTTGACGAAGTTGATCGCGGTGAGCGAGGTGAGCTGGTTGAGTAGCCGCTGGACCAGGACCGGATCGGCGGGCTGGGTTTGAGTGCCCTGGGCCCCTTCGCCGCGACGGACGATCTGCCAGGCGCCGCCATTGACATCGGCGGGGTTTTCCAGGCGTTGCAACGTGAGCGGTGTCTCATTGATCAGCGGGGCGGCGAGCGTGATCGCGTTGACGGTGCGCGGTTCGAAAATGAGGAGCCGCTTTTCGCGCAGCTTCACCTGGGCATTGCGCAGCGTGTCCACCAGCCGCGCCGGCACCTCCACCGTGAATACGGCGGGGCGTCCTTCCAGTTGGGCGTAATATTCGGTTTCCGCGACCGCGGGTGCGGCCGCGCCGGGCGCACGGGTGGCAGATGCTACGGTGGCGGGCGGCACCGGCTCGCCGATGAAAAGCGTTTCCTGGCGGTTATTGCCGTCGAGCGTGACCCGCAGCAGATGCGCGGTCGCTGGCGGGACCGAGGGGGCCGGTGGGAAGGATTTCGCGCGAAGGGTGTTGAGGTCGCTGATGGTGGTGTCGATGGCGAGCTTGCTCGCCAGCGCGACCATCGGCGTCTCGAACTGCCAGCGGGCGGCATCGCTCAGCCGCCGAATGCGAATGGGCGGACCGCCGGCTGCGCCGCTCCGGACACTAAGCGAGCGCGCCTCATACACCGGGATGGTGAGCAGCGTGTCGGCTCGCAGCTTGTCGAGCGGCAAGGAGAGGGTGTCGGCCAGCGACCGGTTGACGACGTGGACGCGGTCGCCGGCGGGCGAGAGAATGTAGAGCCGGTTTCCAACCTTCGTGGTGTCGCCGATGCGCAGCGTCGTCAGCGTGCGCGAGCTGCCCTCGGGCCCCGATCGGAAGGTCACTGTCAGCTTCGGCTTGTCGAGACCGTAGTCGGCGAGGGTGGGGTTGCCGTTTTTACCCAGGTCCTTCGTCGGGAAATGCGTCTCGTTTTCCAGCAGCTGCAGGTCGTTCAGGATGCTGCTGACCGCGTGCGCATTGGCCGGCCATTCGAGCGGCGCGGTGACGAACCATTGATCTCCGCGCCGGCGTTCCAGGCTGAAAGAGTTGGCGGGAGTCGTGCTGGTGACCTCGATGGCCCGGATGTCGGTGGCCTCGGCTCCCAGGACGCGGCGGCGGGCCTCGAGCGAAGCGGCTTCGGTGCGCCAGTTACGCTCGAACTTGAAGATGAAAAAAAACAGCGCGACGTTCAGGAAAACCAGGACGAGCGTGACTTTGGTGCGCACGGTTTTAGTTGAGGGTTAGGGTTGAGAGTTGAGCGATTGACCGGCGGCGAGGCGAGGCTGGTGGGAGGTTGTTTTTACTCTCTGCGCTCAACTCTCATCGCTCAACCCCGAAGCCTTACGATCGTCGGCTCCAATAGACCAGCAGTCCGAGCAGGAGCGTCGCGCCGGGCAGTCCCAGCACCAGGGCATAGCGCAGCTTCATGAAGGCGTCGGCACTGAGCGCCAGCTGGAAGCGTTCGATCGGGCGCGCGGGCACGCTGAGCTGGTGATCGCGATCCACGGCCCAGTTGACCGCGCCGAGGAAGACCGGAAAGTTTCCGGAGTAGGTCACCCGCTGATTGGAAATCATGTCGCCCGTCCCGAAGACGACGAGGCGGCCGCCCCGCACGCTGAAGGGAAGATTGTCGCGGACCGAGACACGCTCGGAAGCCACGACGACCGCAAGCTGATCGGGGGGAGGAATGCCTTTGAGCGGGCGAATGTCATTTAGATCCTTCGTGTAGGGCGGGGGTCTCATGTAGCTCACTTCCCCCCACGCCGCCTTGGTGGTGGCCACGAGCGGCACCACGGCCAGGCCAGTGGCGGTCGTGCTCCCGGGATCGGGCCGGACGGTGCGCGTGTGTCCGAAACGGAGGGGCAAGCTGCGACTCACCAACCCCTCCACGATCGGGTGCTTCGGATCGAAGGCCCAGAGGATGAGGTCGTGATCCTCGGCAATGGCTTCGGGCGACGGGTCGATGACGTAGTCATCGTCCACCAGCACGCCCCAGTCGAACAGCAGCTCGTCGAGCCCCAGGGCGGGGGCGCTCTTGCCCGGGGGAAGAAACAGGATGACGCGGCCGGCCTCCAACCTAAGATAGTCCCGCAACATCTCCTGCTCGGCCGGCGTATAGCGGCTCTGCGGCCACACCGCCACGAGCAGCGACGCCCCCGGGGGAATCTTGCGGGCGGCGGTAAGATCGAGGGTATCGATCTCGAAATTGCGGGCGCGCAACTGCTCGCGGACGAACGAGAGACCGCGCGCCCGATCCGTGTCGTCGGGCCGCAACTCGCCGTGGCCGGTGAGAAAATAAATCCGCTGCCGCTGGTTGCTCGACACGTTCAGCAGCGCGGCGGTGATGACCTGCTCGCCCTCGAACGCCTCGCGCTGCTTGTTCTTGATCCGATAGAGCTCGTCGACCTTCACCGCCTGGGTCTTGTCGCCCGAGCGCAGGAGCACGACATTGGGCGTTTCGATCCCGGCCTCCTCTGCTTTGCGCCGGTCCTGGTACACGTCGATGTAGCGGGTTGTGATCCGGCCGGAGGGGTTGGCTTCGCTGGCGTGAACAAATTCGTGGAGCAGCCCGCGGACCTCGGGGCTGTCGTTGTCCTCGGACAGGGTGATGGTGATCTCAACCGGCCGCTGCAGGTTTTTGACGTACGAGAGGGTTTCCGGCGAAAGGGAAAACTGGCGGTTGCGGGTCAGGTCGAAGCGCCAGGCGTGGTTGCGCGCGACGTAATTGAGCCCGCCAAAGAAAGTCAGGAACAGGAGGGCCTGCAGCACGAGGTTGAGCGTGCGAACCCAGCGGGCGGCGCGAAAGCTGTCGAATTGGGGCACTCGGTGGGTTGAGGGTTGAGCGTTGAGAGCTTAGGGACTTGCAGCGGAGTCGGCGGGTGAGGCGGGGAGCTTCGGTCATTCAACTCAACTTATTCACGCGTGCAGCAACTTGGCCTCGACCCCGAGGATGCTGAAGATGAGGGCGAGGGTCGTCCCGCTCAGGTAGAACAGCAGATGACGACTGTCGATCACCCCGCGGACGAAGTCATCGCGGTGGGAAAAGACGTGGCTGTAACTAACTGCGGTCTTGGCGGCGCGAAACATGTCCTGGTCCAGCCAGCTCGAGGTGGACAGCGAGTTGCCGCCGAGGATCAGGGTGGCCAGCATCACGCAACCGAGGATGCCCGCGACCGATTGGTTGCGCGTCAGCGAGCTGGCAAACACTCCGATCGCGACGAAGAGCAACCCGGAGACCGCGATAAAGAGATAGCCCCCGACCAGGGGACCGGTGTCGATGAAACGAATGTCGCCGGAGAATCGCTTCAGCAGATAAAAGAACCCGCCGGTCAGTCCCCAAAACAGGAGGTAAAGCAGGTAGGCCGCGCTGAATTTGGCGATCACGACTTCGGTCGTGGTGACGGGCGTGGTCAGCAAGGTTTCAATTGTCCCGAGTCGGCGTTCCTCGGCGAGGCACTTCATCGTCAGCAGCGGCACCATCACGCAGACCGGCAGCCAGAAGAGCAGGAAGTAGGTTTGCGCGGGGGAGTGTTCCTGCGGCGCGCTGCTGTACTCCTCGAGAATTTTGCTGAAGATGAGCCCCATGAAACCGAGGAAAAGCGTCGCGGCCACATAGGTCGCGGGGCTGACCAGCAACATCCGCAGTTCATGACTGAGCAAGGTCCCGAAATGCTTCATGGCTTTCTCCTTTCTCCAGCGGTTTCGGCGGGAGCCGCCACCGCATCCCAGCTCCGGCGGGTGGCCGCGAGGAAAAGATCCTCGAGGCTGGGGTGGGCGCGGGTCAGGGCGCGCACCCGAAACGGATGGGCCAGCAGCGCGGTCAGGATTTTTTCGCCGAGATCGGCTTCATGCTCGGTGCGCAGGGTTACCCGCGAAAATCCGTCTGCCGCCGGTTCCGCCTGTCCGGCGACCTGGATGTCACCGTTGATCTGCTGGAGGAGCGCGGGCAGCGCGGCGAGGTCGCCCGCCAGCTCGAGCTGGTAGGTGGAGTGCCCGAAAATCTCCCGGCGGAGATCGGCCGGCGTGCCCTGCGCCACCACGCGGCCTTGGTTGATAATCAGGACGCGATCGCAGGTGACTTCGATTTCCGGCAGGATGTGGGAGGAAATGATCACCGTCATCCGGCCGCGGAGCCCGGCGATGAGGTCTCGCACGATGAGAATCTGGTGGGGATCGAGCCCGATGGTGGGCTCGTCCATGATAATCACCGGTGGTTCCGCCAGGACGGCTTCGGCGATCCCGACGCGCTGCCGAAAGCCCTTCGAAAGCTGGCCGATGATTTTGTGGCGGACGCGCTTTAGATCGCAGAGTTCGAGGACCTCGTCGATGCGCGCGCCGAGTTTGCGGCGCGGAATCTCCTTCAGCCGGCCGCGAAAATACATGTATTCCGAGACCCGCATGTCCTCCGGCAGCGGATTGTTTTCCGGCATGTAACCGATTCGGCGCTTGATTTCGTCCGGCTCGGTCGCCACCGGCAGCCCGCAGATGTGCACCCGGCCGGAGGTCGCCGGCAGGTAACCGGTCAGGATCCGCATGGTGGTGGATTTGCCGGCGCCATTGGGACCGAGAAAACCGATAATCTCCCCGCGCGCCACGGTGAAGCTGATGTCGTTGACGGCAGTGACCCCGCCGAAGGTTTTCACCAGGCGGGAGACTTCGATGGCGGGCGGAGAGGAAGGATCCACGAGACTAAGAGACCAAAGGACTACAAGACCAAGGGACAATAGACCAAGAGATCAAGCGGGGGAACACCAAAGGTCATAACGCCTCATCCCGCCCTCCTGTGCTCCTTTAGTCTCTGGGTCCTTTGGTCCCTGGGTCTTTCTCCAGCGTGACTTCGCCGGCGCGGAAGCGATGGACCTTGCCATGGCTGTCGCGAAGCAGGAGCGCCCCTTCGTCATCGAGACCGGTGACGGTGCCATGGTGACGCCGGCCGCCCTCGAGCAACCCGATGGTCCGGCCGCGCAACACGTCGTAGCGGTGCCAGAGATCCGCGAAGACCTCGAGGTGGGCGCCCTCCGCGAATTTGTCGTAGGCCAGGAGAACCCGGCCGACGAGGGCGGCCGCGAGCCGGTTGAGATCGAGCGGCGCGCCCGTGACGTCGGCCAGCGCGATGGCGCGGCGCGCGAGCTCGGGTGGCCACCCGCCGGGCGGACTGTTGACATTCAGCCCGAGGCCAAAAACCAGATCGCGGATCTGATCCGAATCGACGCGCGCTTCCGTCAGCATTCCCCCGGCCTTCCGGCCTTCGAAGAGGATGTCGTTGGGCCATTTGATCCCGGGAGCGATCCCGGTGAAGTTGGCCAGCAGCTCGCAGAGATTGAGGCCCATCCAGAGCGTAAAGGTCTGCATCCGATCCGGTGCTACGCGCGGCCGGAAGGCAAAGCTGGCGTAGAGGTTGCTGCGGGACTCGCTGTGCCAGACGCGGCCAAACCGGCCGCGGCCGCGCGTTTGTCGGCGCGCCAGGACCGCGAAGGGGGCCGGGCGGCCCGCGGCCAGCTGCCGGGCGGCCTCATCATTCGTGCTGTCCACTTCGTCGAGCACGAGGAGGGAGAAATTGCGCGGGCGAACCTTGAGCTGGGTCTCGAGAAAAGGCGCGTGCAGAGTCGGGGGCCGCGACTTGATCCGGTAACCGCGCGCCCGCCTGGCCTCAAAAACGAAACCCGCGGCGCGGAGTTTTTCCATCTGCTGCCACACGGCCACCCGGCTCACGCCGAGCTTGGCCGCGAGCACCGAGCCCGAGACCCAGCTGGTTTCGCGGGCGAGGAGCTCACGCAGGATGACGTGCTCAGCGGTCGGCATGCGCGGATACTCCGGCGGAGACGGTTCGAAAGGACGGCCTGCTCCTGATTTCACTCATCCGGGCAACGACAATGAAAAAGGCGGTTCGGCACATCAAAGGTGATTTGAAATCAAAACCCACCGATGCACGCTGGCGCAAATGTCATTTGAAGAATTAAAGCAATCGATCGCGGGTGATGCTGCGCCGCCGGCGGGCGCCAGCGCGCTGGTGCAGGCGTTGTGGCATGATGCGCGCGGCGACTGGGAACGAGCGCACGCGTGCGCGCAGGATGTCCATGACCGCGGCGGCTCCTGGGTGCATGCGTACCTGCACCGGAAGGAGGGCGACCGCGGCAACGCCGGGTACTGGTATGCGCGCGCGGGCCGACCGATGCCGGCGGCGGAGATGACGCTCGAGACGGAGTGGGCGGAGATCGCGCGGGAGCTCGTGGGAAAAGGCTGAGTTGGTCGGTTCGCGTAAGACAATGGCATCCAGCGCCCATCATTCTGCGTAATATTTCAATGAAGGCATCGGTTTGCCCTCAAACTCATCTGAATCACGCATGAATCCGAAACGCTCATTCCCCTTCGTCACCTCCCTCCTCGCGTTTTGCGCATTGGCAGAACCGCTCCCTGCCCAGCAAGCTGTCGCGCTCGCGGCGGCCAACGCGCTCGTATCGTTCAATGTCGCTGCGCCGGGCACGGCGATCAACACCGTAAACGTCACCGGCCTCGCCGCGGGCGAGACCTTGGTCGGAATCGATTACCGTCCGCTCACGCGCCAGCTCATCGGCGTGACGAACCAGAGCCGCCTGGTCACGCTCAATGCCGCCAGCGGTCTCGCGACACCGCTCGCCACCCTGAGTGTCGCGCTCACCGGCACGTCGTTCGGAGTCGACTTCAACCCCGTGCCGGACCGCCTCCGCATTGTTTCCAACACGGGCCAGAATCTCCGCGTGAACGTCGACAACGGCGCGGTTATCGTCGATGGAACGCTGGCGTATGCGACGGGCGATGCCAATGCCGCTTCGTCGCCGCAGGTCGCTGCCGCGGGCTATACGAACTCCGTCGCGGGCCGCATCGCCGCCGGCACGGTGCTTTATGATATCGATTTCGCGAAGGACATTCTCGTCCGCCAGGATCCGCCCAACAACGGTACCCTGGTTACCGTGGGGCCTCTCGGCGTCGACTTCAGCGCGAACAGCGACATCGACATTTTCAGCCCGAATCTCGCCTATGCGCTCAACAACAACACGCTCTATAGCTTGAATCTCACCACCGGGGCGGCGACATCTCTCGGCGCGCTGCCCGCTGGTGCCGCGGCGATCGATTTGGCGATCGAGCCGAAAGAGCCGGCCGCCGGCATCATTAACACTTCGGCCCGCGGCCTCGTTGCGGCCGGCGAAGGTGTGGTGATCACCGGCTTCGTGGTGGGAGGTAACGCCTCCGTCAATATCGTCGTGATCGCGCGCGGTCCCTCGCTTGCGCAGTTTGGCGTCACGACCGCTATTACTGACACGCGTGTCACGCTCTTCCGGGGCTCAACTCAACTCGAGACAAACGATGACTGGCAGACGCATCCGCGCAGCGCGGAAATTACCGCGACGACTTTCGCGCCGGGCAGTCCGCGGGAGTCGGCTGTATTGATGACCCTTGCACCCGGAGCTTACACGGCGGTGGTACAAGGCGCCGGCACCGCGACGACCGGCGTCGCAATCGTGGAAGTTTACGAACTGCCGTAAGCTGAGGGTCATTCGCCCGGCCCGTGGTGGCACCTTGGCACCGAAGTCAAAGCAGGAAGCCAGGAATTTCTCCTGGCATCCTGCTTCCATTACCGGCTGACTTTCGCGCGCTATTTCGGCGGGCCGCTCTGCCAGCCGAAATCGCTCGAACGCAGGTACGTTTTCTGCGCCTCGCGCCGCACATATTCGCCGGCGGCGGGATCGGATTTGCTCACCGTTTGAGCCGCATCGTTCAAGTCCGACAAATTCTTGAGGCGCTCCTCCTCCGCGTACATTGCCATCGCGCGTGCTTCCATCGAAGTGCCAAAGAGTGGAAGGGTGAACCGATTCAGGGCGCGGTCAGTCTCGGAGATGAAACGACGCACCGCGATATCGGTGAGGCCTTTGCTGGTGTTGACGGCGCGTTCCGTGAGGACCGGGGATCATCCGCCTGCCCAAGTATATTGTAGTGGAGCCGAAATCCCCGGTCCTCACGGAACGCGCCGTCAACACCAGCAAAGGCCTCACCGATATC
>JBKJRG010000351.1:0-4995 GCA_046594805.1 Opitutaceae bacterium
CCCCCGCCGCTTGCCCGCCGGATTTCCGACCCTGGGAAATCACCGAGCCGGCATGAAGAGCATTCTCGATTTCGGGCGCGCCAAGCGCGAGCAGCAGTCGATCGTCATGATCGCCGCCTACGACGCCCTGATGGCGCGCGTGGTGGCCGACTCCCATGCCGACGCAATCCTGGTGGGCGACAGCGTCGCAATGGTCGCGCATGGGTTTCCTTCGACGGTCCACGCAACGCTCGAGATGATGTGCAGCCATGTGGCGGCAGTGCGGCGTGGCGCCCCGGAAATTTTCGTGGTGGGCGACATGCCGTTTCTCACCGCCCGTCGCGGAGTGCAGGTCGCGGTCGAGGCGGCGGGCGCGCTGATGCAGGCCGGGGCAAACGCGGTGAAAATCGAAGGCGTAGCCGGGCACGAGGAGGTGATCCGGCATCTGGTCACCAGCGGGATTCCAGTCATGGGCCACCTGGGGCTGACGCCGCAATCGGTGAACCAAATTGGCGGATACCGTTTGCAGGGCCGCGCGATGGCGGAGGCGGAGCGGCTCCTGCGCGAGGCGCAGGCCGTCGAGGAGGCGGGTGCGTTTGCCTTGGTGCTCGAGTGCGTGCCGGCGGCGCTCGCCGCGGCCATCACCGAGCAACGAGTCATCCCCACCATCGGGATTGGCGCGGGCGGTGACACCTCTGGGCAGGTGCTGGTCCTTTCCGATCTGCTGGGACTGGACGCGCGTTTTCAACCCCGCTTTGCCCGTCGTTACCTGCAAGGCCACACGGTCGTGCGCGACGCCTTGAACCAGTTTGTGCAGGACGTGCGCGGGACGAAATTTCCGGCGCACGATGAGGTGCTGGCGTGAAGAATGTCATTACCGACCTCAAGGCCTGGCGGGCGCTGCGCATCTGCCCCGACTGGGCGGACCGTCGCGTCGGTTTCGTGCCCACGATGGGTGCGCTGCATTCCGGCCATGTCGCGCTGCTGGCGCGAGCCCAGGCCGAAAACGAACGCGTGGTGCTGAGCATTTTCGTCAACCCGACCCAGTTCAACGATCCGCAGGATCTCGCCCAGTACCCGCGGACGCTCGCCGCCGATCTCGAGCTATCCAGACCGTATGTCGATGCCGTGCTGGCGCCGGGCGCCGCCGAGTTTTATCCCGACCAATATCGATATCGGGTTTCGGAGACCGAATTCAGCCGTCGCTGGGAAGGCGCACAACGCCCGGGGCATTTCGACGGCGTGCTGACCGTGGTGCTCAAGCTGTTGAATCTCGTGCAGCCGCGACGCGCGTATTTCGGCGAGAAGGACTGGCAGCAACTTCAACTGGTGCGCGGCATGGTGGAGGCGCTCTTCCTGCCGGTGGAAATCATCGGCTGCCCGACGGTGCGCGATGAGGACGGCCTTGCGCTCAGTTCGCGCAACCAGCGACTGTCGCCTGCGGCGCGAGCGCGGGCAGCGGCATTTCCGGCGGCGCTGCGGGCGGGGCGTGACGCCGCGGCCTCAGCCACGCGGCTCGGCGAACAGGGATTCGAAGTCGACTACGTGGACGACTGCGACGGCGTCCGGCTCGGCGCCATCCGCCTGGAAGGAGTGCGTTTGATCGACAATGTCCGGCTCTGATTCAGATGCCAGGGTCGGGCGGGTCTTTGACCCGCCCCGCGAAGATCCTACCCCACGCGAAGGCGGGTCACCGACCCGCCCGACCACTAACGTCCTCTTCATCCTCAGTGGCTCGATTGCCTGCTACAAGGCGTGCGATGCGATCTCGCAGCTGGTGCAGCGCGGGCATCGGGTGCGCGCGGTGGCGACGGCAGCGGCGCTGCGCTTCGTCGGTGCGGCGACGCTGGAAGGACTGACGGGCCAGCCGGTCGCGACGGAACTTTTCGCCGAGGGAGCGGCCCTCGATCACATCGCGCTCACGCGCTGGGCCGACCTGACCATCGTCTGTCCCGCCACGGCCAACACGCTCAACCGCATGGCGGCCGGCTTGGCCGACGATTTGGCGGGCGCGATCCTGCTGGCGCAGGACTGGCAGAAGCCGCTCCTGCTCGCGCCGGCGATGAACCCTGCGATGTGGACGCATCCGGCGACGGTCGCAGCGATCGCGCGGCTGCAAGGCTGGGGCGCGCGTCTCGTGGAAGTCGGCGAAGGCCGGACGGCCTGTGGTGAGATCGGCCCGGGCCGGCTGGCCGAACCGGAGGAAATTGTCGGTGCGGTCGAGCAAGCGCTGGCGCGGCCACCACGCCGGTTGCGGGTGTTGATTACCAGCGGTGGCACCGCCGAGCCGATCGACGGGGTCAGGATGTTGACCAACACCAGCACCGGTGAAACCGGCGCGCTGATCGCCGAGCACTTTGCGCGCCGCGGACATGAGGTTACGCTCCTGCGCGCGAGCCGGGCTCGCAGTGCGGCTGCCGGCTGCCGGGAGGAAGCGTTCACCACCTTTGCCGAGCTGGATGCTGCGCTGACGCGCCGGCTGGCCGCCGACGAATTCGATGCGGTCATTCACGCCGCGGCGGTGAGCGATTTCTCCATCCATGCGATTGAGATCGACGGAGTCGCGCGGCCGCCAGGCGAGGCCAAGCTGCCCTCGGACTGCGCGCCGACGTTGCGGCTCCGGCGAAATCCCAAGTTGCTCGATACCCTGCGCGAGCGAAGCCGGAACCCGGCGATGCGCGTGGTGGCGTTCAAGCTGACTTGCGACCTCGGGTCCGTCGAGGCGGAGGCCGCGATCATGGCATTGTTTGCCGGGGACGTCACCGATTTCGTGGTCCACAACGACCTCAAGCAGCGCGCCAAAAACGGCGGCGCCTTCCCCGCAAAAATCTGGCAACCCGGCGGAGCGGTGGTGGCCGCGTGCGCGAATCGCCGCGAACTCGCGGAGGAGTTGGAAAAACTGCTCACCGTCGCGACCGCGCCGCAGGGATCCCGGATGACGAACGAAGCTCGCGTGATGTCGCTGCCGGAAACTCATAACTCCAAACTCTAAACCCAAAACCGAAGCGAAGCTTCCCATGCTGCTCTGTCTCGATATCGGAAATTCCCAACTGCACGGCGGCGTCTTCGAGGGTGACACCCTGCGCTGCCAGTTCCGGAAAACCACGCAGCCGATCGGCTCGTCGGATGAGTTCGGTGTATTTTTCGCGGCGGTGCTGCGCGAAAACGGGGTGGATCCCCATGGGGTCCGGCGCGTTGCGATTTGCTCGGTGGTGCCCGCGGCGCTTTATCCCATCCGCAGCGCGTGCCTGAAATACTTTCAGGCGGACCCGTTCATTCTGCAGGCGGGCGTCAAGACGGGCTTGAAGGTGCGCTATCGCAATCCGCAGGAAGTCGGCGCCGATCGCATTGCCGGGGCGATTGCCGCGACTCAGCGGCGCCCCACGACGAACCTGATCATCGTCGATTGCGGCACGGCCACGACGTTCGACGTGGTGACGGCCGACGGGGATTATCTCGGCGGTGCGATCCAGCCGGGGATCGGCATCTCGGTCGAGTCGCTGGCGGGCCGGACGGCCAAGCTCCCGTCCGTCGAGATCATGCGACCGGCCGCGGCGCTGGGCCGCTCGACGGTCGAGAGCATTCAGGCCGGCATATATCACGGCCACGTGGGCGCGATCCGCCACTTGCTCGGCGAGCTCGCGCGTGAGGCGTTTAGTGGCGTGCGGCCGCATGTCGTCGGCACCGGCGGTTTCGCCCGGCTGATGCTCGCGGAAAACCTGTTCGATGAAATCGTGCCCGAGCTCGTGCTGCTCGGGTTGAAGCGGGCGGATCAGCTGAATCGGGAATAGGGAAAACAAGTCGCTTGATCGGGTTCGATGGTAGGGCTGCCGCTTGCCGGCATGCCGTCGCGGTGAACGCGTCTCAATACCTGCGTTTTCCGCACGCCGCGTCGTGAAGGGGAACACGGGTTTTCCCACCCGTCCCGCGCGACGGCATGGCGGCAAGCGCCAGCCCTACCGACGGATTAGGTATTGCCGCATTCCTGCGCGGCTTTTGCGCTACTTTTTCACACCCGCGCGCCATGATGTCAGGTGCTGGCACAGCCGGGCGGCCATTTGCCAAGGGCGCGCCCGCGGAGTAAGTTGGCGCGCCGTGTGCAAAACGGCGCCTATGGACTTCGCCAAACTCACCCAGATGTCGCGCGACGCGGTCACGGAGGCCCAGAACCTCGCTCGTCGCCATTCAAACAACGAGGTGGACACCTGGCATCTGCTGGCCGCGCTCCTGGCGCAGGAGAGCGGCATCGTGCCCGGCCTCCTGGATAAGTTGAACATCACCCCCTCCGCCGTGCAGCTCGCCGTCGAGCGCGAGATCGAGCGCATCCCCAAGGTGAGCGGGAGCGTCGACACCTCGAAGATTTATGTGACGCAGGCCGTCAACGAGGTGCTGACCCGCGCCGAGGAAGAGGCGCAGAAATTGAAGGACGAGTACGTCTCGGTGGAACATCTGTTCCTCGGCCTGATCGACGTGGCCAAGCCGGACGCGCTGAAGAAATTGTTCAAGAGCTTCGGGCTGGACCGTGCCACCGTGCTCGCGGCGCTGAAGGAAGTGCGCGGTTCGCAGCGGGTGACCACCGACAACCCGGAGGCGACTTATCAGGCCCTGGAGAAATATGGCATCGACCTCGTCGCTCTCGCGCGCAAAGGGAAAATGGATCCGGTCATCGGGCGCGACGATGAGATTCGCCGCACCATCCGGATCCTTTCCCGCAAGACGAAGAACAACCCGGTGCTCATCGGCGAGCCGGGCGTCGGCAAGACCGCGATTGTCGAGGGGCTGGCCCAGCGGATCCTGCGCGGGGATGTGCCGGAAGGGCTGAAGGACAAAACGCTCTTCTCACTCGACATGGGCGCGCTGGTGGCCGGGGCAAAGTATCGCGGCGAATTCGAGGAGCGACTGAAGGCGGTCCTGCAGGAAATCAAGCAGAGCGACGGGCGGATCATCCTCTTCATCGACGAACTGCACGTGATCGTGGGCGCGGGGAAAAGCGAAGGCGCGATGGACGCGGGCAAC
>JBKJRG010000396.1:0-5019 GCA_046594805.1 Opitutaceae bacterium
AAACGCATCGCCAACAACCATCACGACTTCGCGTCTTCGCGACTTCGCGTGAATCACGATCGCGACGAAAAAACAAAGTAGTCCATTTCACAACCTCGCCAACGTATTCCTTCCTGATCTCGTGGCCGATAATATGTGAGCACATTTACGAAAGAGACCACTTAGTGGCCACCCTCGAGATCGCCGGGCTGGAGGAGAGGGGCGAAGGTGGATTTGTTGGCGGCCTTCATGTAGGCCTCCTTTGGCTCGATCGTGCCGTCCTTCACCCGCGCCATCAGGCTGTTGTCCATTGTGATCATCCCGTCGGCTCCGCCGCTCTCGATGATCGACTTGATGTTGGCGATCTGGCCGCTGCGAATCGTGTTGGGCAGCGCCTCGTGCGTGAGCAGGATCTCATGCACGGCGCATCGGCCCTTCGGGATCTTCTTGCAGAGCAGCTGGGCGACCACGCCCGCGAGGCAGCTCCCCAGCATGATGCGCACCTGGTTTTGTTCCTCGGCGGGAAAGGTGTTGATGATGCGGTCGACCGTTTTCGGCGCGTTGTTGGTGTGGAGCGTGCCGAAGACCAGCATGCCCATCGAGGCGCAACCGAGGGCGAGCTTGATCGTTTCCATTTCGCGCATTTCGCCCAGCAGCAGGATGTCCGGATCGTGCCGCATTGCGCCCTTCAGCGCGGCGGCGAACGACTCGGTGTGCTCGCCCACTTCGCGGTGGACGATGACGCACTTCTTGACCGGGTGGACGAACTCGATCGGGTCCTCGATCGTGATGATGTGCCGGGCGAGGTTCGAATTGATGTAGTCGATCATCGCGGCGAGCGTGGTCGACTTGCCGCTGCCGGTCGGGCCAGTGACCACCACGAGCCCCTGGTCCAGGTGACAGAGTTTTTTCAGCGCCTCCGGGAGGTTGAGCTGCTCGAACGAAAGGATCTTCGCGGGAATCTGCCGGAGCACCGCGGCCTGGCCCCAGTGGTTGTACAGGTAGTTGGCCCGGAAACGGGCGAGGCCCGGGATCTCGTGCGCGAGGTCGAGATCCTTGCGCTCGAGAAAATCGGCCCAGCGTTTTTCCGGGCAGATTTCCTTCAAGAGCGCCTCCATCGTGGCGGCATCGAGCGGCGTGTCGCCGATGGGAGCGAGCGTGCCCGACATCCGTGACTTCGGGGGAAGACCGACCGTGAGGTGCAGGTCGGAACCGCCCTTTTCGAGCATGGTGCGGAGCAGGGAGTCGATGGCGGCCATAGATCAGGAGTGGGAATCGCTGGATTCAGCGAGGCGCCGGCGGCGATCGCGCAGGCGCATGAAATTCATGATGTCGCCGCCAAAAACGACGAGCGCGACAATGATGGCGACGCCCAGCAGTGCGGGCGGCATCTTGAAAATCCGGCGGAGGAAGATGGCGCCGCCGCAGACGACCGCGAGGAAGAGGACGTGCCCCACCATGGCCCAGCGGGCCTTCCGGTAGGCGCGTTCGACTTCCGCCCATTCTTCGGCGAACGCGGTCATCAGGAGATCTTGGCCTTCAGCACGCGATTGGTGATGTTGGCGAGGGCGACCTCCGCGGAAATCTTCCGGTCCCTCCACAGGCCGAACACGACATTGTCCATCAGGCACATCCCCTCCTTGATCCCGGTTTCCATCGTGTTGCGCAGGCCGGTGGACTTGCCCTCCCGGATCAGATTCTGGATTGCCGTATTGCTGATCAGGATCTCGCAGGCGAGCACGAGGCTGCCGTCGGTCGCGGGCAGCAGCCGTTGACAGGCGATGCCGCGCAGGCTCTCCGCGACGCTGGCGCGGATCTGCGTTTGCTGCGACGGCGGGAAGACGTCGAGCAGGCGGTTGAGCGTGGTGGCCGCGTCGCTGGTGTGCATCGTGCCAATCACGAGGTGCCCGGTCTCGCTGGCGCTGATCGCCATCTCGATCGTCTCGAGATCCCGGAGCTCGCCGATGACGATCACGTCGGGATCCTCGCGCAGCGCGCCCTTGAGCGCGGTGAAGAACGACTTGGTGTGCGGGCCGACTTCGCGCTGCGTGACATTGCACCCCTTGGCCACCTGCACGACCTCGATCGGATCCTCCACCGTGATGATGTGATCGGTGCGGGTCTCGTTGAGGTAGGCCACCATCGAGGCGAGGGTGGTGGTCTTGCCGGAGCCGACCGGGCCGGTGATGAGGATGAGGCCGTTGTGGTAGGAGAGAAGCTTGTGCAGCGTCGCGATGTGCTGGGTGTAACCGAGATCCTCGAGGGTGCGCGTCTCGGCCGGAACCATGCGGTACGCGCCGGCCGCGCCGTTCTTGTGGACCATCAGGTTGACCCGGTAGCGATCGGCTTCGCTCAACGCCAAAGCGTAGTCGTAATCCTTGCGCTCGAGAAAAATCTTTTTCTGGCCCGCGGAGAGCAGCGCGACGTTGAGGCGGAGGGCATCCTGGGCGGTGAGCACATAGTCGGAAAGGAAGGACAAAGCGCGGTTGCGCCGAATGAAGGGCCGCGCGCCGGTCGAGAGGTGGAGATCGCTGGCGCCCTGCCGGGCGGTGGCCTTGAGCAGTTCCCGCATGGCCGCGGCGAGGGCGGGATCGTCGAGCTGGCCAATCGTTTCAAACGCGAGCGCAGCGCCTGCGCCCGCCGCACCCGTGGCAACCTCCGGGGCCGGCGCGGCGCCGTCCTCGTCTTCGTCGAACGGGTCATTGACCGGCGGGCCCTGCTGGGCGTTGGTCAGCGCGAGGTCCGCGAGCCTCTCCAGGGCATCGACGTCGGTGCAGGTGCCGCTGTCGATCAACTCCTGGGCGAATGCCATGATGTCGGCATCGTCGCCGATCTTGGCGTAGATCTTAAGGCACTGTGGCCGGCCAAAGAGTCCCTGGTCGATGCCGAGGCGGGCCAGCCATCTGGTGTCGTTGTTCATGCGCTGGATTGGGCCCGGAGCTTGGCTAGCGCTCCGGGGCAAGCCAAGCGCGAAGGCAGGACTCGCGTGGCGACGCCGATCCGGGCGCGGTCCGATTGTCATCCATTAGATGACAACGGCCCCCGGCCTGCGCGGGGCGTTAACGGCCCGATTGTCATCCAATGGATGACAATCGACCGAATTCGGGGCGGAGAGGCGTCTCAGCGTTGGGTCGCTGTCCCTGCGCCGAGAGGGGAAATCTGCAGCGTCATTCCATCGGGATCCACGACGTCCAGGGGCGTGCTCGCGTCGGCGCGGGCGAACACCACGCGAGTCAGGCCCGTCGCGGCCGGGAGCTGCGGGCGGCGGGGGCGCCCCCAGACATTGAGTCCGACATGGTGATGATAGCCGTCGGCGGCTAGAAAAAGTGCGCCGGGAAACGATCGCTGCGTCACCTCCAGCCCCAGCGTGGTTCGAAAAAAAGCTCCGCTGCGCTCGAGGTCGGTCACGCGCAGATGGACGTGCCCCCAACGGGCACCCGCCAGCGGTTGCGACGTGGGCGGCCCAGCTGCAGCCAGCAGGCGTGGCATGTCCACCGGTTGCGTAACCATGGCGAGCTCACCCGCCTGGAAGGGCCACTCGGCCCGCGGTCGGTCGGCGTAGAATTCCAGCCCGTTGCCATCGGGATCGGAGAAATAGATCGCCTCGCTCACTCCATGATCGGACATGCCTGCAAACTCCACCCCGCGGCTCGCCGCGAATTGCAGCCAGCGTCCGAGCGCACCCGCGCTCGGCAGCACCAGCGCGGCATGGAAAAGCCCGGCGGCATCGGGAGGTGGCGGCGGCGCCGTGGGACTTTCTTCCATTATCAGGAGCACAGGAGCGCCCGGGGAGGTCGCCAACGCGGCCCGTCCGCCACCCTGCTGCCGCACCACCATGCCGCACTGGCCGACGTAGAAGGCGAGGCTGCGCGCCAGGTCGCGCACGCGCAGCTCCACGCTGGTAATTTCGAGTGTTGGCGTCATGCCGCGGAAAGTTGGGCCATGGTGGCCTGCGCTTCGGTGATGGCCTGCACCCGGGCCGTATCGCCGAGGTTCTGGCTTTGGGCATAGATGAACTGCACGTCGGTGATCCCGATGAAGCCCAGCACCGCGCGCAAGTAGGGCTCGAGGAAATTATAGGCGCCGCCCGGGGTGCCAGGGCGGAAATCGCTGCCACTCGCGCCGATGTGGAGGAGGGGGGGTTGATTTGTCATGGCAAAAAGTAACAAGTTTAGTTACAATAGAGTCGACGCGCTTAGCGCTTGGCGTTGCACACGCTGTGGAGCTGCTGGTCGACTTCGGCGAGGGTGGTCCGGGCCAACTCGGCTTCCATGCCGGCCTGGGCCTTGAAAAAAACCGAATGGAGGATGTGCTCGATTTTCGCGCCGACCGGGCAGCGATGATTTGGCGCAAAGTGGCTCATCCCATGGTTGGGTTTCGGCTCCACCGCCCGGTAAATCGCCAGCAGCGAAATGTTGGCGGGGGAACTGGCGAGGGCGAATCCACCCGTAGCGCCCTTCTGGGCCGTGACCAGTCGCGCCTTTAGCAAGGCCGAAAGCAACCGCCGAATGACCACAGGGTTCGTATCGACGCTGGCGGCAATCTCAGCCGACGGCACCGCCCGGTCCTTCTGGTAGGTCAGATAGGCCAGGGTGTGAACGCTGACGGCGAAGCGTGAATTACCGGTCATAGGATAATGTAACCAATGTTGTTACTTATTGCCTTTTTGTCAAGCGTTCCCGTTCGCGGCCCGCGGGGGCGCACCTCAGTTTTCTGACATGGGCGGGACGCCCATGCCACGTGGCACGGGCGTCCCGCCCGTGGGTTTGCAGGAAACTGAGATGCGCCCGCCCACGCGCTCGCCCGAGCTTTGGGTTGCAAAGCCCGACGATTAGCAGACGCTACCCGGTTCCCATTGTCATGTTGAAGAAAATTTTTGCGAAGCTGCGCGAATCGATCTCGCCTTCGCGTTCTGCCAAGCCAGCGGCCACTGCCGCCAAATCCGTTTCTCACGCCAAGCCAGCGGCCTCCGCGCGGAGCGAACATCGCCCGGAGCGCGGTCATCGCGATTCGGCGCCCGCCACCGGTCACGGTGCCAAA
>JBKJRG010000431.1:0-6143 GCA_046594805.1 Opitutaceae bacterium
CGCGCTGCGCAACAACAACACCCGGCTGTTGACGAAACTCGGGCCGGACACCGGCTTCGATTCGATCGGCGATTTTCCGCAGTCGGTCGCGCTTTCCCGCTACCTCAACACGCTCGATTCCACCGACCAGTTGCCGCGGACCATCGTCTACAACGTCAACCCGGTCCACAATTACGTGTTTGGGACGATGATCGCCAATTTCCAGGACGGTTCGATCGCGGGCAAGATGCAGTTCGGCAGCGGCTGGTGGTTTCTCGATCAGAAGGAGGGGATGGAATGGCAGATCAACGCGCTCTCGAACCTCGGTCTCCTCTCGCGCTTTGTCGGCATGCTCACGGATTCGCGCAGCTTCGTCAGTTATCCGCGTCACGAGTACTTCCGCCGCACGCTCTGCAATCTTCTCGGCGGCGACATGGCGCGCGGGGAAATTCCTGGCGACCTGAAGCTGGTGGGCGGGATGGTCAAAAACATCTGCTTCGGCAACGCGCGCGATTACTTTGGCCTCGAGCTCGCGCCGGAGTTTGCGAAAAAAGTCGCGAAAGGCTGAACGGGGTCAAAACCCCAGCGCCCTCGGCAGGGCGAGCGACAGCGCGGGCCAGTAGGTCACCAGCATCAGGACCACGAACATCGCCACGAAAAACGGCAGCAGCGGCCGCCATACTTTCGCGATCGTCGTTTCGGCCACGCCACAGCCGACGAAGAGGCAGTTCCCGACGGGCGGCGTGCAGAGTCCGATGCAGAGGTTGAAAATCAGCACGAGGCCGAAGTGCAGCGGGTCCATGCCGAACTTCACCACCACCGGGAGCAGGATCGGCGTGAAAATCAGCACGGCCGGCGTCATGTCCATGAACATGCCCACCACGAGGAGCAGCCCATTGATGATCAGCAGGAGGAGGATCTTGTCCTGCGTCAGCGCCAGGAGGGCCTCGGTGATCGTCTGCGGGATGTTGGCGGAGGACATGACCCAGGACATCCCCATGGAAGTCCCGACCAGGAGCAGCACGATGGCGGTGGTCGCGGCCGCATCGGTGAAGAGCTGGGGGAGTTCGCGCCAGCTGATTTCGCGGTAGATGACGACGGAGAGGACGAACGTGTAGCCGACGGCGATGGCGCTCGCTTCCGTCGGGGTAAACCAGCCGAGGATGATGCCGCCCATCACGATTCCGACCAGGAGCAGCGCCGGCAGCGCCGCGAAAAAAATCCGCACGCCATCCCCGAAGCCGACTTTCTCGCCCACCGGATAACGGCGGCGCCGGGCGATCACCGCGACAACGACCATCAGGGCGAGCCCGAGGAGGATGCCCGGCACGTACCCCGCCAGGAACAGCGCCGCAATTGACACGCCGCCGCTGGCCAGCGAATACACGACCATGATGTTGCTCGGCGGGATGAGCAGGCCAATGGGGGCGGAGGTGATGTTCACCGCCGCAGCGAACTCCCGGTTGTAGCCCTCGCGTTTCATCAGCGGCGTCATGACTCCACCGATTGCCGCCGCCGCGGCCACGGCAGAACCGGAAATCGAGCCAAAGAGCATGCTGCCGAGCACATTCACGTAAGCCAGGCCGCCGGGCAGGCGCCCGACGATGACCTTGGCGAGATCGACGAGTCGGCGGGCGATGCCGCCGCGGTTCATCAGCTGGCCGGCCAGGACGAAAAACGGAATGGCCAGCAGGGCGAAGCTGTCCAGGCCAGTGGCCATCCGCTGCGCGATGACGGTCGTCGCCGCCGCCGGGTCCAGCGACATCAGCAGGGCTGCCACTGCGGCGGTGCCAATCGCGAAGGAAATCGGCACGCCCGCGACGAGCAGCACCGCGAAGACCACGCCAAGGATGAGCGCTTCGTTCATGGTCAGTTCAGGGCGGAAGATTGCTGGGCCGTCTCGGACTCCCCGCGCATGGCCTCGACCAGGAAAACAACGCTGTAGAAGACGATGAACAGGCCGGCGAGCGGCACCGCCAGGTAGACGTACCCGAGCTTCAATTGCAGCGCCGCTGACTGCTGGCCCAGCTTGAGCTGAATCCAGACCAGCCGGCCACCGCCGCCCACCAGGACGGCGAGCGCAAAAAGGCCGACGAGCGAGTGGATGAGGATCTCTGAGGCCCGTTTACGCCCCCCCTGCAACCGGGTCGTGAGCAGGTCGAGGGCGAGATGCGACTTTTTGCCGCTGGCATAGGCCGAGCCGAGGAGGCCAACCCAGATCATCATATAGCGCGCCGTTTCCTCGGTGAAACTGGATGGATTTCTCAGGACAAACCGGGTGAAAACCTGCCAGAGCACATTGAGCACCATTGCAGCCATCAGCAGGCAGATGGCGGTGCCGAGGAAGCGGTCGGCGACGGCGCGGAACGCCTTCATGGCTGAACCTCCGCGATCCGGCGATCGAGCGGCCCGACGATCGGATCCTGACGCGCGGTCTCGCGCAGCTCGGCGACGCGGGCGGCGAACAGCGCCTTGTCCGGGCGGATGATTTCCACCCCGGCCTTTTCCACGGCGGCGAGCGAAGTCGCGGTGGATTCCGTCCACAGCTTGCGCTGGTAGGCCGCCGATTCGTCCGCCGCTTCCTGCAGCCACTGTTGTTGCCGGGTCGTCAGGCCGTTCCAGAAATGCGTGCTGATGATCACGACATCCGGCACGCTGGTGTGTTCGTCGAGCGAGTAGAATTTGCAGACCTCGTAGTGGCGCGCGAGGTGGAAGCTGGGCGGGTTGTTCTCCGCGCCGTCGACCACGCCCTGCTGCAGTGAGGTGTAGAGCTCGCCGAACGAAATGGGCGTCGCGGAGGCGCCGAACGCCCGGATCAACGCGAACGCCATCGGACTTTCCTGCACCCGGATTTTCAGCCCCTTCAGATCTTCCGGCGTACGCACGGGGCGGGACTTGGTGTAGAAACTGCGGCTGCCGGAATCGTAGTAACACAGCCCGCGCATGAATTTCGACTGCGGCGCGGCCAGGATTTCCCGGCCGATCGGGCCGTCGAGGACCGCGATCTTGTGGGCTTCGCTGCGAAAAAGATAGGGCAGCCCGAATACCTTGAACTCGGGCGCAAAGCCCTCGAGCACACTGGCCGAAACCTTGGTCATCGCCAGTCCCCCGAGTTGCACCAGCTCGAGGCATTCGCGCTCGCTGCCGAGCTGGCCGCTGGAATAGACGTCAACCCGGAGCGTGCCGCCGGATTTTTCCGCCAGCCGCTCGCCCAGGTAGACCATGCCCTTGTGCACGCTGTGCTGGGGATCCAGGCCGTGAGCGAGCTTGATGACCTTGACGTCGCGCCGCGCGCCACAACCCGCGGAGTACAGCGCCCCGAGCAGACCCAAACCCAGGCCGAAACCTCGCAGCCAGCCGGGACAGCCCGACCGGGCGACGCTGGGGCCGGCGCGAAGCAGAATTCGATTCATGCAGTTTGGGGGGGGCGCCGGGGTGGACGGGAAAGGCCCGCCACCATGCGACGACTGCAACAGGCCTGTCGAGCGCAACGGCGAGTCGATCGCGCGTCACTTCTTCCCGCGGGTCAGCGGGGATCCCGCCCCCAGTCGTGGACCGCCATGATGGGGGTGCCGGTGGCAATGCGGGGGTGAGCCCACCGTAATTCCCGTCCGCGGCACACGGCAAGGCCGGATCGGCGCGGGACAGGTTTCCGGTTCCAGCCGGCCAAAGCCCGCCGAAAACTGAACCGGCCGCGGGCACTCTGGTGCGGCGCGGCCGGGTTGGGGCTAACTGGATTTACTTGGTTGATGCGGGCGCCGCGCCCAGGTCAGAAGTGATACTGCACCTTCGCGTAAAGCACATGCGCGTCGAAGTCGTTTCGCCCGGCCCAGGTGCCGTCGCGCTTGGTGACGTAGCCATATTTCATGGTGTAGATCAGGTGCTCGCTCTGCCGCCGCACCCAGGTGAAGTAGACGGCCTGCTGCTTCTGATCGGCGCCAAAGGGGAGCGAGAGCGCGGAGTTGTCCACGAAGTTGTTCGCGCGGAAATAGGAGTAATCGACATAAACGTCGTCTCGTTTGGCGAGCGCGTAGCCGACACCGAGCGAGCCGTTGACGTAGTTGTTGTCGCTGTTGAGCACGAAGCGATAGGCCGGGGTGGCGAGCTGGTCCCACGTGAAGTTGACGCTGGCCGTCACATACAGCCGGGCCGTGGGGCTCCACGTGACGCTTTCGCTCAGGATATGGGACGTGAGTTCCGAGCTTTCGACTTTGGCGAGGCCGACCTCATTGCTCACGATCCGCGACCTTTGAAAATCGTAGCGGGTCACAAAGCTCAGCAGCGGGGCTGGCCGCCACGAGACCCGGAAGTTGAAATCGTGGGTCGTGAAATCCTGGTCGGAAATGTAGGCCGGGTAGCGGTCGGCACCCGCCGACGGGGTATTGTCGCGGACGGAGTCATAGTCGTTTACATTGACCTTGTAATAATACTGCGCGGCGAACGTGAGCCCGGGCTTCGCGTACCAGTTGGCCTTGGCGGAGTATTTCTGGCTGGTGCGCGTGTTGTCGGTGTCGCGATCGATGGTGAACACGCCGGTGTGGAGAATGCGCTCCTCCTCGACCTTGCCGCTGCCTTGGGACCATTCGCCTTCGGCACTGTAGGTCCAGTTGGGTTGGCCGACATAGCGCACCTCGACGGACTCGGAAAGTTCGTTCCACTTCTTCTTCTGCTCGCCTTCGACTTCCTCGACGATGGCGGAAAAGGTCGGGCCGGCGCCGATGTTGGTCTCCATGAACTCCGACATCGTCTCCTGGTGCAGATTCTCAAAGCGGATGCTCGAGCGCACCGACCAGTGCTTCTTCGGCAGGTAAACCGCATTGAGATTGAGCACGGTCTGCTTCAATTGGGCCTCGCCGGTGAGATCAAAATAGCCCTCGTCCCGTTGCTGGCGCCGCAGGAAGGCGGGATCGAAAATCGGATCGTAGGCCTGGCCGTAAATGCGGCTGCCGGAGATGTTCGAGTCCAAGTCGGTGATCAGCGCACCTGCCGAGACGAGCAGCTTCTCGTTTACTTTGCGCTCGTAGAAGCCGTGCGCGGCAAACAGGTCGGTTTTCGTCTGGTCCTTGGTCGTGACGATCCGATCGGCGGTCTCGAACGGCCGGCGGCGGGTATGGCGGTGGTTGTTGAGCTGCGTCTCCGAATAGCGCGCGCCCACGTGCCATTTCACGTCCTCCTTCGTTTCGTTGCCGAGGTCGATGGAGAACACCTGCGTGACTTCGTCCAGGTCGTAAAACGTTGGCACCACGTTGCGCGTGCCGTAGGGCGCGCCCACGAGATTCGTGTCGGCCCAATGGGTGGAACCCTTCGTGCCATTACGCGCCCGCCGTTCGTAACGAATCTTCAGCAGGGTCTGATTTGCGGTGTAGGCGCCGACCTCAAGCCAGACCTTGCTGCGTGTGAGCGAAAGATCCTCGTTATGAAGAGTGAAGGCCGTGCCGGTCGGACGGAAGAAGCCGGCTGAGCCATCATACCAGACGCGGAACTGCTCGAAGCCGCCGTCGACATAGAACCGCTCGCGCCGCTCGAAACGCGCGGCGAGGCGATAGTCGTCGTCACCCGGCATAACCCGCGCTTCGAACTTGAACATCGATTCCTTGGATTCGCGGGTCAGCCGGTATTCCTCGATTCCCCCGAAGCCGTCTTTCTTGTGCTGGGTGACTTGCTGGAACGAAGGCCGATCGCCTTTGAGCAGCGCGCCGCCACCGCCGATTGTCACGGTGCCTTCCGTGGATACATCGGCGGCGGAGAGCGCCGCAGGGAGAAGCAAGGCCGCCCAGAGGGCGCGGGAGCAAAAACGTGGCATGGCGGGCGTTGGTTGTGGATTAAAAGCGGAGCGATGAATTGACGTGGGAGCCGTGAACGGCCTCATGGCAGCCGGCGGTCCAGCAGGTGCCGCGTTGGATGAAGGCGGCGTGGTCGCGCCCGCCGATGAGCAGCTGGCCGGCGACTGTCTGCTGCTGAAAGTGACATTGGAGGCACAGCGTCTGGTTGCGCGACTTGAGCATCTTCTCGTTGACCGTGCCGTGTGGGTTGTGGCAGGTGGTGCAGTTCTCCCGGAGTGCCTCGTGCTCGAAGACGAAGGGACCGCGTTGGGCGGTGTGGCATTTCAGGCAGGTCTCGTTGGCCGCTGCGAGTTGCGTGCCGCCGCTGATAATGGCGTCACC
>JBKJRG010000462.1:0-7138 GCA_046594805.1 Opitutaceae bacterium
CCGGAGGCCCCGGCGAGATCGAAGCCGCCGACGGAGATCGGCACGTTGCCGGCGGGAACGCCGTTCATCGAGAACTGGCGCGCCTCGCCGCCGACGACGTTAATGTTCATGCCCGGAAGGTATTTGAAGAACTCGCCGACATTGCCGTCGGTGATCGCGCCGAACTCGTCGGCGGAGACGACGTTCTTGATGTTCGGGGCGAAGCGCTGCTCGTTAATCGCGATCGCGGCACCGTCCATTTCCTTCGACGTGGCGACAACGAACTCGCTGAGTTTCACGACGCCGCCCGCCTGCCCGGTGTCGGGGCGGCGCGCGCCGGCCTGGAGGTTGAAATCGCGCTGCGCCGTGGCGCCGCTGGTGACGAGCACCGTATCCGTCTGCACATCGAGCCCCGTGAAAAATACCCGAACGCGCGCGGAGCCGGCGGGGATGTTGGTGAGGCGGTATTGCCCGCTGGCGTCGGTGAAGGTTTCGAGGCCGGTGCCCTCGACGGTGACGCGCGCGCGCTCGAGGTATTCACCGTTGCGGAGATTCAGCACGCGTCCCTCGACGGTGCCGGTGGCGACGGATTGGGCGAGGGAAGCAGCCGTGGCGAACACAGCGAGCGCGACTACGAGAGTCACGCGTCGAATCGCGGTGAGAAACGCGGGGGTATTCATCGGGGGAGGCCCCAGAGTGTGCGGCCCACGGCGGCGCAGTCAAAAGGCGAATCGCTCCTGTCCGTATAGCGGACGGATTTCTTCGGCCCGGATTTCGGGGACGGCCTGCCGGGGTCACGACGCGAAACGCGAATCGTCGCCGATCAACTCATTGTCGTTCGCGATTCGCGACGTGACCCCCTGCCGGACTCCCGAGACGGCTGACGAGGAGGTGGAGTTTTTCGGGGGGCAGGATTATTTGCCATTGTTTGGTCGGCTCACTGCAACGCTCCCGAGGATGGGCGGCCGCTCGTGCATCGGGAACTACGAGCCGGACTCACTCAGTCGGGCGATCACTTTCGGCAGCAGCGCGTGTTCGGCGGCGTGCACGCGGGTCGCGAGCGATTCCACCGTGTCCGTCTCCTCCCGGCGCACCGCCATCTGGTCGATGATCGGACCGCCGTCGACGTCGAGGGTGACGTAGTGGACGGTACAACCGGTGGTCTTCACGCCGCGGCGGAACGCCTGGCCGATTGCGTCCAAGCCGGGAAACGCCGGCAGGAGACTCGGATGCAGATTGATAATCTTGCCCTCAAACTTGCTGAGGAAAGGCAGCTTCAAGACCCGCATGAAACCCGCGAGCACGATCAAGTCCGGCGTGCAGCTCAGGATGGAGGTGATGTAGTGCTGTTCGGCGGCGCCATCGAGCTTCGTCTTGTAGGGCGCGGGATCGACGAAGGTCGCCGGCACGCCGAAGCGGGGACCGAGCGCGAGGATGCCGGCGTCAGGCTGGTCGGAGAAGATCTGGACGACTTGCGCGCGGCCGAGCTGGCTGGCCTGCTGCGCCTTGAGGATGGCCTCGGCATTGGAGCCGCGACCGGAACCGAGAATGACGATGCGCATGGTTGGTTTTGCTAATCCGCGACCACGTCCTGAATCCGCACCTCGCGCACGGCGTGATCCGTGCGATGAGAAATCACAAACGGTCCGCAGACAGTCTGAAATATCCGAAATCCCTCCGCGTCCACTTCGCTTGAATCTCCCTCCTCATGCGGATGGACCGACAGCCACGCGAACTTATCACTCAGCCGCACCTGCTCATCCGGGTGCCGTCGCTTCCAGAATTCGAACGCTGCTTGGCTAATTTGGAGACGATACTGGGCCGGATTCACGACTTGCCCGCTTGGCGTTCGGCAATCGCCGCCTCGAACTGCTCTTGCGAGATCCCTCTCCCCGCATCCATCTCAGCATTGGCCTTTGCGATGCGCTCGCGATAGCCGGGCGCATTCACCACTCGTAGAATTTTCAGGAACTTCTCAACTTCGGCTCGTTCCTCGGCCGACAACCGCTGGATTTCTTCTTTGATCTGAGCCAGAGACATGAGGGGGGAAACCTACGTCGGAGCGTCAAGTTGGCAAGTTCACACTTCTCCCGCCGCCTTGATTCGCGCGATCAATTCCGTCGTGCTGAAGCCCGGCAGGAACGGCACGAACTTGATCTCGGCGCCGACCTCCTGCAACGCGGCGCGTTCCCCGGCATCGAGTTTTTCCAACGTGTAATCGCCGGCCTTGCAGTAGACGTCCGGCTGCAGCGCCCGGATTTCCGGCGTCAGCCGCGGTTCATGGAACACCACGACCCCATCCACGCAGGCCAGGGCCGCGAGCGCGTAGGCCCGCTCCTCCTCCGACTGCACCGGCCGGAGCGGTCCCTTGAGCGCCCGCACACTGGCGTCGGAATTAAGGGCCACGAACAAAGCGTCGCCGAGCTGTCGGGCCTGCTGGAGGAAATAAAGGTGACCCGTGTGCAGGAGATCGAAAACGCCGTTCGTCAGCACCACGCGCCGGCCACCGGCCTGCAGTTTCCGCCGTTGCGTCACGCTATGTTCGAGATTGCGCAGTTTGGGGTTGTCGAGCTTCACCGTCCTGTAGCCTCATGCTTCACGGTGCGGTTGTAAACCCGCTTATCCCCACGTCATGAAATCCCGCCTGATTCTTTCGCTGCTCGTCCTGACCGCCGGCACTGCCTTCGGCTCCAGGGAAAAACCCGTCATCGGCCTCTCGCTCGACACCCTGAAGGAGGAGCGCTGGCAACGCGACCGCGACACCTTCATCGCCGAGGCGCAGAAACTCGGCGCCACCGTCATCGTGCAATCGGCCAACAGCGACAACACCCGGCAAGTGCGCGATGTCGAATCGCTGCTCAGCCGCCGCGTGGATGTGCTCGTGATTGTGCCGCACAATGGCGCGGCCATGACGCGGGCGGTGAAGTCCGCGAACGAGGCAAAGGTTCCGGTCATCGCCTACGACCGGCTGATCCTGAATGCCAACATCGATTATTACCTGACGTTCGACAACGTGAAGGTCGGCGAAGCCCAGGCGGGCTACGCGGCGGCCCGGCTCCCGAAGGATCGCAAGGCGCGCATCGTCCGAATCTACGGCGCGCCGACGGACAACAACGCCAAGCTGTTCAAGCAGGGCCAGGACAACATCCTCAACCCGCTGATCAAATCCGGGAAGATCGAAGTCATCCACGAAGACTGGGCGCTCGATTGGAAACCCGAGAACGCCAAGAAAATCATGAACGCCGCCCTCACCAAGGCCGGCCGGAACATCGACGCCGTCGTGGTCTCGAACGATGGCACGGCCGGCGGCGCGATTCAGGCGCTGGTGGAGGAAGGCCTCGCCGGCAAAGTGCTCGTCACGGGGCAGGACGCGGACCTCGCGGCCTGCCAGCGCATCCTCCGCGGCACGCAGGCCATGACCGTCTACAAGCCGCTGAAAAATCTCGCGGCCCTGGCCGCCCGCATCGCCGTCGACGTCGCGCAGGGCAGGAAGCCCGCAGCCACCAGCACCCTCGACAACGGGACCAAACAGGTGCCCTCCATTTTCGAAAAAGTGATCTCCGTCGATAAGGACAACCTGGCGAGCACCGTGGTGGCGGATGGCTTTCACAAGGCAGCGGATTTGAAGTAGCGCCGGCGTCCCGCCTGCATCGCTGTTCAAAGCCGGCGAGACGCCTGCGCTACTCCATGCCTCCGCTGCTCGAAACTCGCGCGCTCACCAAACGCTTCCCCGGCGTGGTGGCGCTCGACCGCGTGGACTTCGAGCTGCGCGCCGGAGAGATCCACGCGCTCTGCGGGGAGAATGGCGCGGGAAAATCCACCTTGATCAAGCTGCTCTCGGGCATTCACCCGCACGGCAGCTACGAGGGAGAGTTGCGGGCGGGGGATCGCGTGGTCGCTTTCCGCGGGGTGCGAGATGCCGAGGCGGCGGGCATCGCGGTCATCACCCAGGAGTTCGCCCTGGTGGAAGAACTGAGCGTAGCGGAGAATATTTTTCTCGGGCGCGAGCCGCGCCGCGGCTGGCAGTTGGATTGGATGGAAATGCATCGGCGGGCCGTGGTGCTGCTCGCGGACTTCGGGCTGGCCATACCACCGGAGGCGCCCGTGCGGAGCCTCGGCATCGGGCAAAAACAACTCGTGGAAATCATCCGCGCGGTGGACAAGCAAACGCGGATCCTCGTGCTCGACGAGCCCACCGCGGCCCTGACCGGGCGGGAAACCACCGTGCTGCTCGAGCACCTGCGGCGGCTGCGCGCCCAAGGCACGGCGTGCATTTACATCTCACATAAGCTCGACGAGGTGTTCGCGCTGGCAGATCGGATCACCGTGCTGCGCGACGGGGCCAGTGTCACCACTCTCGCCACGCGTGACACGACCATTCCGCTCGTGATCAAATTCATGGTGGGAAGGGAACTCGGAAGTCTATTTCCGCCGCGCCGCACCGACGTCACGGCCGATTTCAGTCCCGCCGGCGACACGACTCCGCTGCTCACGGTTCGCAACCTGCAGGTCGCGCGCACGGCGGGCGACCCACCCTTTCTGCGCGACATTTCGTTCGAAGTCCGGCCCGGCGAAGTGCTCGGCTGGGGTGGCCTGATGGGCGCGGGCCGCACCGAGTTGTTGCTGCACCTGTTCGGGGCGTGGGGTCATCGCATCAGCGGCGAGGTCGCCTTGGGCGGCCGGCCGCACGCTTCCCCCACCCCCCGGAGCTCGATCGCCCGCGGACTCATCCTGACCAGCGAAGATCGGCGCCGCTACGGGCTGGTGTTGGAACAGGACATTGGGTTCAACCTCTCGCTTTCCCACCTGCGAAACTTCATGCGGGCGAGCGGCCGCATCGACACGTCCGCCGAGGACGTGCGAAACCAGAAACTTTTCACCACGCTGCAGATCAAGGCTCCCCATCCGCAGGCGCGGGTGGGCGGCCTGTCGGGCGGGAACCAGCAAAAAGTCGTGCTGGGCCGGGCGCTGATGACCACCCCGCACGTATTGCTGCTCGACGAGCCCACGCGCGGCATCGACGTGGGGGCGAAACAGGAAGTCTACACCCTGATCCGCCAGCTCACGGCCGAGGGCAAGGCGGTCATCCTCGTCTCGAGCGAATTGCCGGAATTAATCGGTCTGAGCGATCGAATCCTCATGCTGGCCGGTGGCCGGATCGGCGGGGAGTTTGTGCGCGGCAACTTCCAACCGGAGCAATTGCTCGCGGCGGCGATGGGACGGGCCGCATGAAGTCGTCCCAGTCCACGCCCGCCCCGAACGCACCATGAAATCGCGGATCGCAGCCCAATCGCTCGCGATGCCGATCGCGCTCGGCGCCATCTGCCTTTTTTTCGCGCTGCGCGAAAGTGCGTTCCTTGGGCCCCGCAACCTGACGCAGCTCGTCGTCGAATTTTCGATCACGGGGACACTTGCCTTGGGCATGTTCATGATCCTGCTCACCGGCCAGATCGATCTATCGGTTGGCAGCGGGGTCGGCTTGATCGGCGGAATCGCTGCCGTGCTCGTCTTTCACCACGGCTGGCCCGCGCCCGCGGCGATGGGTGCCGCCTTCGCCGCGGCACTCGTCCTCTGGATGCTCATGGGCGCACTGATTGTACGGCAGAGAATCCCTTCGTTTATCATCACGCTCGGCGGCCTGCTGATTTTCAAGGGACTGTTCTGGCTGGTGATCAAGAATTCGACGGTCCCAGTCTCACGCGGCGGCGAGGATAACCTGTATTCGCTCCTGATCACCTACTACCTGCCCGCCACGACGGGGCTGGCGCTCGCGGGAATCCTCGGGTTGATGCTGGCGGGGATGGCGGCTCGCAGTCGCGCGGCGCGTCGGGCGCATGGGCTGCCGGTTCGACCGTTCGCCGGCGAGATCGCGCTCTGGGCGGGTGTGGCGGCGGCCATCCTCGGACTCGTCGTCGTTTGCAACCAATTCCGCGGCGTGCCGCTGTCGCTGCTGATTCTCGCCGGGACCGCGGGCGCGGTGTATTTTCTGACGCGCCAAACTCCCTTCGGGCGGTACCTGTATGCGATTGGCGGCAACGAGGAAGCAGCCGTGCTCTCGGGCATCTCGGTCAACCGCGTCCTGATCGGCGCCTACGCGCTCATGGGCTTCACGGTCGCCCTCACGGGATTGATGACCACCGCCTATTCCGGCGCATCGACCACCACCGTAGGCGATTTGATGGAGCTGGATGCCATTGCGGCCTGCGTGATTGGGGGCACCGCGTTGCGGGGCGGACGCGGCTCGGTCGGCGGCGTGATTTTTGGCGCACTCATCATGACGGCGTTGCTCAACGGCATGACCCTTCTCGCGGTCTCACCCGAGATCAAGTTCATCGCGCGCGGCGCGGTGCTGACGCTCGCCGTGTGGCTCGACGTACGTTTTGGCTCCGCCAAAACGTAATCAGGTTTCCGCCTTCGGGCGGAAACCTCTCAGAAAAACTTCTTCGCCTTCTCGAAAAACGTTTTCGAGGTTGGCTCGTTGGCGTCGCCGCTGACGCGCGCGAACTCCTCGAGAATCTTGCGCTGTTCCGCGGTGAGGCTGTCGGGCACCTCGACCTGCACGCGGATGAGCTGGTCGCCGTGCGTGCCGCCGCGCAGGTGCGGCATGCCGCGGCCTTTCAGCCGGAAGGTCGTGCCCGACTGCGTGCCGGCGGGGATCTTGAGGCTGGCCTTGCCCTGCAGGGTCGGCACGTGGATGGTGCCGCCGAGGGTCGCGAGGGTGAACTTGATCGGGATCTCGCAGAAGAGGTCGTCGCCCTGGCGCTCGAAGACGTCGTGGTCCTTGACGTGGACGACGATGTAGAGGTCGCCGGACTCGCCGCCCATCACGCCGGCCCCGCCGTTGCCGGAGGAGCGCAGCTTGTTGCCGGTGTCGACGCCGGCCGGAATCTTAATCTTGATCTTGGCCGACTCGTTGAGGCGGCCCTCGCCGTGACATTTGGCGCAGACCTTGTCGAATTTCTGGCCGGCGCCGTGGCAGCTCGGGCAGGCCTGGCGCACATGGAAGAAGCCGCGCGAGGTCGTGACCTGGCCGGCACCGCGGCAGGTCGGGCAGGTGGTCTTCTTCGAGCCCGGCTCGGCCCCGCTGCCGGTGCAGTGGGAGCAGGCCCCGAGCTTGCGGAAGGAAATTTCCTTCTCCACGCCGCCGGCCGCCTCCTCG
>JBKJRG010000564.1:0-15288 GCA_046594805.1 Opitutaceae bacterium
TGGCTTCGCCGCGTTACGGCGAGCGGTGGGGCCGGTTCTGGCTCGATGTGGCGCGCTTTGCGGACACCAAGGGCTACCTCGCGGGGAACGTCGAGCGCCGCTTCACCTTTTCCCACACCTACCGTGACTACGTGATTCGCGCGTTCAATGACGACAAGCCGTTCGATCAATTCATCACGGAGCAAATCGCCGCCGATCAGCTGCCGCTGGGCGAAGACAAGGCTCCGCTGGCCGCGATGGGTTTCCTGACGCTGGGCCGCCGTTTCCTAAATAACCAGAACGACATCATCGACGACCGGATCGATGTCGTGACGCGCGGGTTGCTGGGCCTGACGGTTTCGTGCGCGCGTTGCCATGACCACAAGTTCGATCCCATTCCGACCGCGGATTATTATTCGCTGCATGGGATGTTTGCGTCATCGACCGAGCCCGAGGAAAAGCCGCTGCTCGGGGCGCGGGTGGACTCGCCGGCCCTGCAGGAATTCCTGAAGAAGCAGGGCGAGATCGAGGCGAAAGTGAAGGAGCGCGAGCGCGAGGAAGTGGACAAGTTCCTCGCCGGCGTGCGCCGCCAGACGGGCGATTACCTCCTCGCCGCGCACGACGCGGCCAAGCTGCCCAAGACCGAGAAGCTGGATGTGTTCGCCGGGGCGCGGAAATTGAATTTCGAAGTGCTCAAGCGCTGGCAGCCTTGGATCGTGGAGCGGGCCGGCGCCCCGGATCCGGTGCTGGCACCGTGGTTCGCGTTCGCGGCGCTCCCGGAAAATGATTTTGCGGCGCGGGCAGCCGAACTGATCGCAGCGTGGAGTGTAGCGGAACGCGTCAGCGTTTCGTCGGGGAACGAAACGCTCACGCGTTCCGCTCCGAATGCGCGCGTCCTGGCCGCGTTCGCCAAGGCGGAGAAACCGCCCGCATCGCTCAAGGACGTCGCGGCCGTCTACAACACGCTCTTCACCGAGGTCGACCAAGCGTGGCAGGATGCGATCGTCGCCGCGGAGAAAGCGCAGGAACCGTTGCCGGCCGCGCTCCCCGATGCGGACGCGGAGGCGGTTCGCCAGGTTCTGCATGCTGCCGGGGCGCCGCCGAACCTGGGCCACGAGCGCACCGCCGAGCTTATCCGGCGTCAAATCAGCACCAAAATTGCCGCGCTGCAGCGGGACATCGAGGCCTTGAACTGGACCGAGCCCGGCGCGCCTTGGCGAGCCATGGCGCTGGTGGACAAGCCCAAGCCGCGCAACTCGCGGATCCTCATCCGGGGCAATCCCGCCAATGCCGGGCTCGAGGTGCCGCGTCGTTTCCTGGAAATCCTTTCGGGCGACGCGCGCGCGGAAGCCACCAGCACGAGCGGGCGGCTCGAGCTGGCGCGGGAAATCGCCAGCCCCGCCAATCCGCTGACGGCCCGCGTGTTCGTGAATCGCATCTGGGGCTGGCATTTCGGCCAGGCGCTCGTCCGCACGCCGAGCGATTTTGGCGTGCGCACGGAGCCGCCGGTTCAGCGTGACCTGCTCGACTGGCTGGCTGCGTCTTTCGTCGAGGGCGGCTGGTCGGTGAAGCAGCTCCACCGCGCCATCCTGTTGTCCAACACGTATCGGCAGTCCAGTGACATGGTCGCCGCGGCCGCGTCCGTCGATCCCGACAATCAGCTCATCCATCGCTTTAACCGGCGCCGGCTCGAATTCGAGGCGCTGCGCGACACGCTGCTCGCGGTCGCGGGCACGCTGGAGGTGAAGGGCGGAGGCATTCCGGACGACCTGACGAAGGAACCCTTCACGACCCGGCGCACGGTTTACGGCTTTATCGATCGCCAGAACCTGCCCGGGATGTTCCGCACCTTCGATTATCCGAACCCGGACACGACGACCGCGCAGCGTTTTGCCACCACGGTGCCACAGCAGGCGCTGTTCATGCTGAACAGCCCGTTTGTGGTGGAGCAGGCGCGGCAACTGGGGCGCCAGCCGGCGCTGGCCGCGCTCGGTGGCGAGCCCGAGAAGATCGAGTGGCTTTATCGCCGGCTCTACCAGCGCCAGCCCGATCCGGAGGAGCGGCGGATGGCGCAGGGGTTTGTGCGGCAGGCCGCGGCCGCGCCGCGCGCGCCGCGCCTGGCCGTGCCGCCGGGCTGGCATTACGGCCATGGCGAGTTCGAGCCGACGGCGGGCCGCGTGATCAATTTTCAGCCGATGAGCACGCGGAAGGATAATCGCATCGCACCCGGAGCGGCCGTGCCGGACCCGACCTTTGGGCAATTAAACCTGACGGCGGTGGGCGGACATCCGGGCAAGACACCAGCGCAGGCCAGCATCCGCCGGTGGGTCGCGCCGGGCGATGGCGTGATCAAGATCGAGGGAACGCTCGGTCACGCCAACGCGAACGGCGATGGCGTTCGCGGCCGGATTGTTTCGAGCGCGCGGGGTGGGCTGGGCGAGTGGACGGTGCTGAACAAGAAAGAAGCCACCTCGCTCGAGGCCGTGGCAGTGAAAGCCGGAGACAGCATCGACTTCGTCGTCGATTGCGTCGGCAAGCCCAACGCGGACCTCTTCACCTGGGCACCGAAAATCACCTTCACCGATGGCGCCGGGATGGGTGCGCGGACCTGGGATGCAAAGCGGGATTTCGGCATTGTCGCCAGGGTGGCCGAGCCGCTGACGCCCTGGGAGGAACTGGGGCAGGTGCTGTTGCTATCGAACGAGCTGGCGTTCGTGGACTGAGGTTCGACGCCCGGTGGGCAAGGGATAAATGGGGCGGCGGCGCCCCCGCCGCGGGGATCGGAAACGGGCGCGCCTCGTCCCAGGAATCAAAAACGTTCGGGCTCGGACCCGTCGAGCATGGTGCGACTGGCGCTGACGGGTGTCGGAGCCTATTGCGGCCTGCTCTGGTATATTTTCTACGGGGTAATGAGCCGGTATTAGGGATTTGGGGTGGATAGCGCGGCGAAGAGAAACAGCGCGATCATTGTCATGGCGCAGGCCAGCCGCGCGAAGGTGGACAGGACGAAACCCGTCGCGGCACCGAGACCTGACTTGAGCGAGGCGCCGCCGCTTTTTTTCGCGACCAGCTTTTCGGCGATGACCGCGCCGAAAATAGTGCCGAGGATCAACGCCGGGAGGGAAAAGAAAACGCCCACCAGTGCTCCGCCGCTGGCGCCTGCCATTCCCCAGCGGCTGCCGCCAAACCAACGCGTGCCGAGGATCACACCGCCCAGATCAGCGACGATGGAGAGCAGCCAGAACACCCCGACGATTCCCAGGGTCAGCCAGGAAATATCGGTGGGCAGGATCAACTTGTGCAGGACTGCCGCGGCCAGGATCAGCGTGGTGCCGGGCAGGAGTGGCACAATGACTCCCGCCAGCCCGATGAACATCAGGCTAAGCGTCAGGATCCACGTGGCGGGTTCGAGCATGGAAAGAGGACACGGGTGAGCCGTGGAAAGTTGCGCCATGCGTAGCGGCGGCGCCCGCCATCGCTCAGAGCCGCGTCCACACTTCGTGGAGCGGCTCGCCTTGGGAGTTCTTGCCGCGCTGGTGCCATCCGGCGCCCCGGACTTCCGCTTCGAAAGGAAGGGTGAGCCCGGCGCGCGTGTCGTCGCGCGAGAAAAACTCCAGCTGTTCGGTGTATTTTCCGTCCTGGAAAGTATAAGTGCCGCCGCCGGTGCCATTGAATTCGCCGGTCTCGGTGTTCATCGCGATCCACTGGAAACGCGAACCGGTCACGATCTTCAGCGTTTTTTGGGGGCCCGGGGGAATCGCGCCGAGCGTGCCGTTGGTCTCACGGCCAGTCATCCGCCACACTCCGGCGAGATCGCCCGACCCACTGTCCAGCCGGGTCCAGGTTTCGTTTTCGTTGTCCGTGCCCACGACCAGTTCGCTGCCTTGGAGCTTCACCGGGACCGAGAAAGTCTTGCCGGCGCGCGGCGTATCGCCGGAGTCGAAATCGAATCGCCCGGTCGAGATCCCGCCAGCGTAAGCAAACATGCCGCCATACGTGCGGGAAAATATTTTTAGCGTCAGGTCGAAGGAGGTGTCCGAAAAATATCCGTCCATCACGAGCATGATGCGGCTGGGATCGTCCTTGAGGCGCCAGGCACCGTTGAGGGATCGGATCTCGGCGGAGACCTTCGCCGGGGCGAGGCGGGGCGCCGCCGGCTCGGCGGCAAAGGCGGCAGTCAGGGAAAACGCGCAGAGCAAAAACATTTTCATGGTGGGACGCCGGATGGCCAAGGGGGGCCGGTCGAAACTGACGGCTGCGGAGTGGCGGTCAAGTCGGGGACAGGCGCGGGCAAGGGCCAACCTCGCGACTTTAGGCGCGGGGCGGACCCCCTCCGGCGCGGGATCACTTTCGGGACTTCGCCCCGTCGCCCGCCCCGATTTGTTCAATCGTGCAGCCGCGCGCGCAGTTGGGCGAGCAGGCCTTCCGATCCGGGCATGTGACCCGCGCTGACGAGGACGAATTCCACCTCGGCGGTTCTGAGCAGCTCCTCCGGTTTCGGCAGCCAAGCCTTGTTGCGGTCGACCAGCAGCGACTTGAAAATCGCGGGATACTTGGCGCGTCCGTCGGCGTTACTGCGGGAAAACCGGTTCTGGCGTTCGGGCCAGGGATGGCGGCCGGCGCGCGGGAGCCGAAGTGCGCGGTAACCTGGGCCACAGACGCGGTTCCGGTTGGAGTTGCGGGTGCAGTATAGGCGACTCCTCAAGGCGGGTGTAATCGATGGCAGGTGGCGCGGCGCGGCCCATCCCATCGTGCCGGCGACGCGCAAACAGTCGCGCCACGTGAATGCTTTGAGCGATGGCTCCGTGGGTCCCTAGAATGCAACCGGCTGCGAGCGCACCTTGCTCGGTGAAGGCCAGGTACGGGCGGTCATAGCGTCTCGGTCGCACTGCGAGCAGCCGTAGCTCCAGGTCCTCGAGCGGAAACCAGAATTCGCCTGGCAGCGGTTCGAACGGGCGGAGGCACCGGAGCAGCCGTTCCGGCGCAACGCCATAAATCAAGGCGAGGTCGGCTTCGATCAATACCCAGCGATCGCGCAGGAAACGAAAGCGTGTTTCAATTTGATCGACGGGCAGCAGTTCAAGCATAGCGGTGGGGCGTTGGGTTGCAGCGTTGGCCCCGCGGCGGGGAACTCCAGTGCCGCGTCTACCCAATATCGGGTACGAGTTATGCGCAGCCCCATGCGGCGTCGTCGTGAGCACGAATGGCCGTATCCGTGCCAATCGTAAAACGCGGAAGGGCGGAGACGCGGAATAGTCAGGGCAGAAAAGTTTCGATTCCTGGCTTTCTGGTTTCCTGCCTAAAACTGAGCGAGGATTGTTTCCAGACGCGGTCGTGCCCCCGGTGGAAAATCTGGCCTCCGCGCCCGGCATCGCCAAAGGTTCGGCCAGCCTCCGCGCCCTGCGCTCCCTTTTTTTATGGTCACCTACGTCTACGAGACCCTGCCCCGCACCGGAAAGAAGGTGCGGCGTTACGAAATCCAGCAGTCAATCAAGGACGCGCCGCTGACGAAGCATCCCGAGACCGGCGAGCGCATCCGCCGCTGCATTGTGGTCAACACGGATCCCTTCGTGCGCGCCGCCACCATCGAGCGGCCTGAGCCGCGGCCCTCGAAGCGGCCGCGCCGGGATGAGCATCATGATCACCACGGCCACGATCACGACCATCACCACCATTGAGGCAACGCCTTCACGTCTTTGGCAGTTCCTTTGGCGCCTTCCCAATTCAGAGAGACCTGCCTCGCAGAGAGGAACTCAGAAGCCAGGAAGCCATGATGTTTTCCTGGTTTCCTGGCTTTTGAATTATTCGGGGGTCTGAGCGGCGCGGTCAGGGCGCCCGCTTCCCAACTGGGAAAATCATCAAGCCCCGTGGGCCGCCGGATTGACAGTCACCGCTGATGTGACACACTGTGACACATGAAAACGATCAGCATTCGGGAGCTGCATGAATCAACCGGAAAGTGGGTGCGGCGGGCCACCGCCGGGGAGGTTCATGTCACGGAGCGCGGGCGGCTGGTGGCCAAGATCGTACCGGCCAAGGCACCGCCGCAGGTGCCCTTTTTCGCTCGAGCCAAATTCACCCGCGCCTTCCGCGTGCAACGCAAGAATCTCCGCGGTGGAATGGATGCGACCCGGATCATCACCGAAGAGCGGGACCGCGACATTGCGTGATCTATTTCGACACGAGTTATCTGGTCCGGCTTTACTACGACGATTCTGGCGCCGAGGCAGTTCGTGCGCTTGCCGCGACCGATAACGTCGCATGCGCAGCGCACGGCCAGGCGGAAATGATCGCGGCGTTTCACCGCAAGATGCGCGAGGGAGCAATCCCCGCTGCCGCGTACACCGCGGTGCTGGGACAAATCCGGATGCACGATGAGGAAGGCGCTTTCCAATGGCTGGTGCAGGGGCCGGAGGTTTTCGTTCGAATCGCCGAGGTGTATGCCCAGCTGCCGGCAACGGTGTTTCTGCGAGGAGCCGATGCGCTTCATCTGGCCGTGGCCGCGGAACACGGATTCAAGGTCGTCTATTCGAATGATGCCCACCTGCTCGCTGCGGCGAAGCACTTCGGCATCGCGGGGAAAAACGTGATCGGCGCTGCCGGGCGGTCCACCCGAGCTCCCTAGAGGGCCCGCGACGGCTGCTGGCGGAGCCTCCACCGCGGGGAAGCGGCGGCGGTCACATCAGAGGTGAGGCAGAACGGGCTTGGGCGTTTCAGCCATCCACGCGGCGTTTATCCAGCACGGGGGCGCTGCATTAGAATCTCACGCTGGTCGAGAGCATCCACGAACGGGGCTCGAGTTGTTGATGGCTGAGCACGGCGCCATCGGTCGCGCTCGCCGATTTTTCGATCAACGGATAATCGTTGAAAAGGTTCCGGATATGAAGGCCGACCTGCCAGTCGTAGCGCCGAAACAGACGGCGCTCATAGCGAATATGCGCTCCGACGAGCGTGAAAGCCGTGCCTTCGATCGGGTGGGCGAAATCGGGGATGTTGGTCACGGGATCGACCAGGACTCCGATAATGGAAGGGCCGCGGTATTGCACGTTGCCTCCGACGGAAAGCCCTTTGAAACGGCCTTCGGCCAGACGGTAATTCGTGACGAAATTGCCGTTCCAAGTGCGAAGCTCCTCGGCCTGCCGGCCGTCAACCGCGGTCTTGTTGTTTCGCAGGCTGTTCCGGAAATCGACAATCTCCTGGGCCACCGTGCGCCCGTTCGACAGAACGACCGCTCCCGATTGGGCTTCGAGCGGGAAGACCACTGTTTCAAGAAACCTCGCGGCGCGCGGAATCGCGTTGCTGATGATGTTGTGGTTGCGGCTGACGTTGGCAGCAATACGCCACGTGCGCAGTGGATTGTAGATCATCTCGAACTCGTAGCCCCTCGCCACGATGTCCTCGGTGTCTCGCGGATCGTTCACGGCGATGAGCGCGGCATTGTTCAAGGTTCGGCCAATCTCGTTCAGGCGCGGCCCCAGCGACTGGACCGACGAGGTCACTTGGTTGTCCTGGACGCTCTTGTAGCGGGTCAGGGTGCCCGTCAGCCGCTCGCCGAAGAGGGAGAATTTAATGCCGTAATCCTCGCCGACGCCCAACGAGGGCGGGAGGGTGTTGCCAAACATGTCCTGGAAATTTCCGGCTCCGGTGGAGGTTTCAGATTGATTGGCCTGAAGGCTGAGTTGCGGCAGCACGTGCAACACCGCGCCGGCGGTCAGCGTGCCGTTTTTCAACGTGCTCGTGGTCCGTTTGGAGAGTGGAATATTCTGCCAGAGGGGCGCTTCGCCCGTGGCACCGCGGGCGGAGAGAATCGGGTCGAGCCCATAGCCCTTCAGGTCGTCCCACCGGTAGCCCAACGTCGTCGCGAGGCGGTTCTTGAGCGTCTTGCTTTGGACGGCGACCACGAGCGAGTCGGTGCGAGCGTCATTGCGCAAAGGGCGATCCTGAAAGAAGCGGGATTTTATTCCGCCCGAGTTGATCGATGGAATAGTTCGAAAATCGTAACCCGATTGCCAGACGTCCCCCGCACCCTGGAAAAGATAGCTGCGGCGCACGACGCGATTCTGGGCGTTGTCGTAACGCGTGGGGTAGCCGGGGAGCGGTGTGTCGTTGATCTCGAAGTAATCGTTAAGCGCAAAAATGGAGAAGTCCCGGCTGACCAGGGCGCCGAAGCGGTGCTGGCCCAGCCACAAACTCTTCTCCTTGAGATCGAGCAGGTGGGATGCCGTGAGCCGAAGCTGGCGACCGAGGTGGATTTGTTCCTGCACGCGGTTGGTGCCCTCAACGTAGTAGCGGCCCGCATTGGGATTGGGCTGTCCGTTGGGGAGCGTGCGATTGGTGTCCACCATGACCTGGTCGCCGCCGCCGGAACGGACCCAGAAGATATTTCGTTCCGACTGGCCATACGCGAGCTCGAGCGAAGTCGCACTGCCCAACTCCTGCTCCAGGAAAAAGCGATAACTCTCGCCGGTGTAGTCGCTGGCCCGCGTCGGCCCGTTATAGTTTAAATTATAGGGTACGGGTCCCCCTTTAGCGAGCGAGCGGTTTTGGAAATTATTGAGGCCGCCGCGCGTGGTGTTGATCCAGTTGAGCAGCGGGACGGGCGTGGGACTGCCGTCGACCACCACGAGCTGATTGCTGCCCGCGGCGCGAATGACGCCCAGTGGCAGCGTCACGCCGGTGCGGGCGGGTTGCACGCCATCCACGAGATTTGAGCCGGAGTCCAGCCAGGGCGAAACGATGTTCACGGCGGTGCGCAGGTTGGGCAGCACGCGGTCGGCTTGCGCGTTCTCGCCATTGACGCGCAGCGTGGTGGACCAGTGGCGGCGCGTGGAAATTTGAGCGGTGCCGGTGACATAGACGCGATTCTCTTTCCAGAACGCCGGCTGGACGAATGAGCTGGAATCGCGATGCAGCACGGCGACGCGCAGCGCGAATCGCTGTGGGACGATCACATGATTCAAGTCGGTCGTTGCCCGCCAGCCGTCCCAGTTGTCGATGCTCCCGGCGACTTCGTAGCGGTTCTTGAACGTCGCGCGCTTGCTGTGACCGGTCAGCGTGCCAGCGGGATTGCCGACTCCGAAGAGGAGCGAGTTGGGCCCGCGGTTGATGCTGATCTGCTCCACATTGTAGACATCGATCGGGAGATAATTGGGGAAGAAATCCTGGGTGCTTTCGTTGACGCGCACGCCACGGATGCGGGCGGATTCGCCGGTGTTGTTGGCGGTGTTGAAGGTCGAGACGTTGCGCTCTGCATTCGGAGTGAACGCGATTGCGTCTTGCAGCGTAAACACGCCGAGGTCGGCCATGAACTCCGGTGTGATAACCGTGATCGCCGCGGCAATATCGCGCAGCGAGGTGTTCAGCCGGGTGCCGGCGAGCGTCGATGACGCCGCGTAACCACGATCCTGATCGGTCGTGACCGTGAAAGGATTGAGCACGAGCGCGTCGTCGGATGCGGTGGGGGTTGTGGTCGCCGCCGGGCTTGCGGCCGTCCCGCTGGTCGCGGTGGCGGCGGAGGCGGAACCGGTGGTCGTGGCCGGGGCCGCGCGCGTCGAGAACGACGACAGAGTGAGGACGAGTGCGGCGCAGGCAACGCGCGCGACATGAACGGGCATGTTGGGTGGAGTCACGGATCTCATAAGGAAACGAGCGGGCTGAAAGCGGACGACGCGGAGGTGGGCAAAAAGGTCAGAGCAACCCCGGCAGGCCAAGGCATCTTAACCGCGCATAACCAGATGGCGCGGATAAAAGCAGCCTTGGGCAGGACGGATCCAAAGCCGCGGTCAAGAATTCCGCGCAATTCCGACAGTCGGGGTTTTCGAACGCTGGTACCGCGATGGCATGGCGACAAGCGGCAGCCCTGCCTGGGAAACATCGACCGGGATATCGACGGGATCAGGACCGCGTTCCCGTCGTGCCCTGTAATTGTCGCAGGACTGCAGTTAACCGCGCCATCTCGATACCGAGCGAAGCGACAGGGCTCTAAAACCGCGGTTAAAATGCATTGGGTCGAAGGACTATCCGACGCAGAACGTTTTAGTGGGGGCGGCGTCAAGCGGGCTTGAAGCGGCCACTTTGGCCATCCACTTTTTACCGTCGTGCGAAGCACTCCCTTTGCGTCACCTTCCCGTATGCGTGCAATGCGTTTCGGCGCGCTCGTGTGGCTGGGTGGGGAAGTGGCAGTGCGACTCGCGGCGGCGGCCGAGCCGAATGCCGCCCTCGTGGGAGCCGAGGTGGCTTTCCAGAAGGAGATTCGGCCGTTCCTCTCTCAAAATTGTTTTAAATGTCACGGCGACGGGAAGGCCAAGGGCGATTTCTCGATGGATCCGTTCAAGGACGCGCAGTCCATGCACAAGGCCCCCGTCGCCTGGGACACTGTGCTCGACATGCTTCGAAAGCGCGAGATGCCCCCGGAGGACGAGCCGCAGCCGTCGCAGCCCGACCGGGACAAAGCGATCGCTTCGATCCAAAGCGTGCGGGCCACCCTCGAAGCCAACACCCCGCCGAATGTCGGTCGGGTGACGCTGCGCCGGCTCAACAAGACCGAGTACAATAATACCCTCCGCGATCTCCTGGGCGTGGATTTCAAGCCGGCCGAGGATTTTCCCGCCGACGACGTGGGCTACGGCTTCGACAATATCGGCGATGTGCTGTCGGTGTCGCCGCTGCTGCTGGAAAAGTACCTGGCGGCCACCGAATCGATTCTCGACCAGGCCATCGTCATCGCCCAGCCGCCGAAACCCGCCAGGTCCGCCGTCGGCGCGCTGCGGTTGCCGGCCACAATCTCCGCGGGGGAAACCGGAGGACTGGCCTCGTTCGAGGAAGGCGACTACGTCATCCGCGCCCGGCTCGGCACCAAGGCCAGCGAGGGGGAAACGCTGCGCGCAGTGTTACGCGTCGACGGCAAGGACGTGAAGGATTTCGCGGTCAAGCCATCCGCCAGCGTTCCGGCGGTATTTGAAACCACCGTGCGCACGAAGGCGGGCACCCAGCGCGTGACCATCGCCCTCCTGAATCCCGCACGCGCTGCGGCCACGGACGCGGAGACGAGGGCGCTGCACGTCCAGAGCCTCGAGGTGGAAGGTCCGTTCCACCCAGCGCCGCCGAAATATCCGGCAGTGCACACCCGGCTGATGGCGCACCAGCCGGGCCTGGCGCCGCGCGAAGCCGCGAAGGACATCATCACGCGTTTCGCGGCCAAGGCATTTCGGCGTCCGCTGCGGCCCGGCGAGGTGGACAAATCCCTGGCGTTTTTCGATGCGTCGCAGCAGCGCGGGGAGCAATTCGAGTCGGGCGTGCGCGCGGGGCTGTATCGCGTGTTGATGTCGCCGGATTTTCTTTTCCGCGTCGAGCTGGACCCGGAGGGCGTGAAGCCCGGCGCGAGCTACGCGGTGACCGAGTATGAACTGGCGAGCCGGCTCTCCTATTTTCTCTGGAACAGCATGCCCGATGACGAGCTGCTGGCGCAGGCGGGGAAGGGCCAGTTACGGCACAATCTCGTCGCGCAGGTGCAGCGGATGGTGAAGGACCCGAAGTCGAGCTCGTCCCTGCAGAATTTCACCGAGCAGTGGCTGACCTTGCGCAAACTGGATCTGGTCTCGCCGGACCCGGGGCTTTTCCCCGCGTTCGACCCGAGCCTCCAGCAGGCGATGCTGCGCGAGAGCACGCTGTTCTTTGAAGCGATCGCGCGCGAGGACCGCAGCGTGCTCGAACTGCTCCAGGCGAACTTCACCTTCGTCAATGAACCGCTCGCGAAGCTGTACGGGATTGAGGGCGTCACGGGCGATGCATTCGTCCGCGTGAAAGCGCCGCCGAACCGCGGTGGCGTGCTGACGATGGCCAGCGTGCTGGCGCTCAATTCGAATGCCACGCGCACTTCGCCGGTGAAGCGTGGTAAGTTCATCCTGGAGGAAATCCTCAATGCGCCGCCGCCACCGCCGCCGCCTGACGTGCCGCCACTCGAGGAAGGCAAGCAACTCGCGGGCACGCTGCGGCAGATCATGGAGCAGCACCGGAGCAATCCGGTCTGCGCGTCGTGTCACCAGAAAATGGATCCGCTGGGTTTCGCCTTCGAGAATTTCGACGCGATCGGCGCGTGGCGGGAGAAGGACACGGGCGGCTTCCCGATCGACGCCTCCGGGGTGCTGCCCGACGGGATGACTTTCACCGGAGCCGACGGGTTGAAGACAGTGCTCGAGGCGAAAAAGGACCTGTTTCTGCGAGCCTTTGCCACCAAAATGCTTACCTATGGACTTGGGCGCGGCTTGGAGTATTACGATCGGCCAGCCGTCGACCAAATCGTCGGCGCGCTGTCCAAAAACAATTACCGATTCTCTACTCTCATCTTGGAGATCGTCAAAAGTGAGCCATTCTTGATGAGAACCGCCCACGAGGATACCCCATGAGTTCGATTCAAATCCCCCGGAGAACGTTTTTGCGCGGAGTTGGGACCACGATGGCCCTGCCGTTTTTGGAGTCGCTCGTTCCGCGCTCGCTGCGGGCGGCCACCGCGGCGGCGCGTCCGCCCGTGCGGATGGCGTGGGTCTATATTCCGCAGGGCGCCTACATGCCGTACTGGATGCCGCAGGCGGAAAAAACGACTGCCGACTATGAGTTGAGCGAGTGCCTCCAGCCGATCGCGGAGCACCGCAAGGACCTGACCGTGTTTGGCGGGCTCGCGTGCGACAAGGCCCGCGCCAACGGCGACGGCGGTGGCGACCACGCGCGCGCGGGGGGCGCTTTCCTGACGGGAGCGCAGCCGAAGAAAACCGCCGGCCTCAACATCCAGGCCGGCGTCTCGGCGGATCAATTTGCCGCGGCGCACGTCGGCCAGAAAACGCGTTTCCCCTCGCTCGAGATGGCGATTGAGGGCTATCGCGGCAGCGGGAACTGCGACAGCGGCTACGCGTGCGTCTATGAGCACACGCTCTCGTGGCGCAACGCCACCACGCCGCTGCCGAACGAGGTAAACCCCAAGCTGATTTTCGACCGGCTCTTCGCCGAGAAGCCCAACGACCCCGAGGGGATCGCCAAAAACAAACTGCGCGCGAGCGTGCTCGACGCGGTGATGGCCGATGCCCGCGATCTCAATCGCAAGCTGGGCGGCAACGATCGGCACAAGCTCGATCAGTACCTGACGAGCGTGCGCGAACTGGAGCAGCAGATCACGCGCGCGGAGACGCTCTCGCCGCTGACACTGCCGGACGACGTTTCGCGTCCCGCCGGCGTGCCGGCGGATCTGACGGAGCACATCCGGCTGATGTCCGACCTCATGGTGCTCGCGTTCCAGACCGACGTGACGCGGATTTCGACGTTCATGCTCGGGCGCGAAGGCAGCGAGCAGAAGTACCGGATGGTCGGCGTGAACGAAGGCCACCACACCATCTCCCATCACCAGAACAAGGCGGAGAATCTCGCGAAGTTGAAGGCGATCAGCATTTATCAGATGCAGCAGTTCGCCTACCTGATTAAGAAGATGAAGTCGGTGAAGGAAGGCGACGGCACGTTGCTGGACAACTCGATGATCGTCTTCGGCAGCGCCATCGCGGATCCGAACAAGCACGCGCACGAGGAATTGCCGATGATCCTGGCCGGGCGCGGCGGTGGCTCGATCAAGTCGGGACGGTTCATCCGCTACCCGGAAAACACGCCGCTGAACAACCTGTGGATGTCGATGCTGGAGCGATTCGGCACCCCGGCGGAGCGGATCGGTGACAGCACCGGCGTCCTGGGGCAGCTCACGTAAACGTCTTCAGTCCTGAGATGGTCGCGCCTTCAGTTGTAGGCCAGGTCGCTGCCTGGCTTCGCGGGGGGAGGTTGGGGTATTCGCCAACCGCCAGCGAGCTGGCCTACAACGCACGAACAATTCAATGAAACGCATCCTACGGCTCATTGGAATCGCAGCGGTCGGTTTGACGTCGCTCGGCGTTCGCGCGCAGCCGGCGGGAGAGCCGCCGATTGCGATCCCACTTCCTCCCGCCACGATGGAATTGATCCTGCCGGCGGGAGCCAGGGCCACGTTAGACGGCCAGGATGCCGGCAGCCAGCGCACGTTTGAGTTCAAGTCGTTCGATCCCGCCAAGCCGGTGCAGCGCGTCGAGGTGTCGGTGAAATTTGCCGATGCGACCGAATCAAAGCGCGCGGTGGATCTCTCGCCCGGCCAGCGGATCCGCGTTCCCATCAACCTGCCACCGGTCGATCAGCCGACGACGATCCTGACCGACTCAGCGGTGGCGACGCTCGGGGCAGCGTTCAGCCCCGACAGCCGCCGGCTCGTCACGGTGTCGGAGAACAAGGCGATTGTGATGTGGGATCTGGCGGCCGGGCGCGTGATGCGGGATTTTCCCGGACATCTCGAGGCAGTCCAATCGGTGGTATTCAGCCCGAAAGGCGAGCGACTGCTCACCGCCTCGGTCGACACGACCGCGGCGCTGTGGAACGTCGAGACCGGCAAACTGATTCGCCGCTTCAAGGCCCACGGCGGTCCGGTGAACTTCGCCGTCTTCAGTCCCGACGGAAAGAAAGTGCTGACCGGTTCCGCCGACAAGACGGCCATCCTGTGGGATGCGGAGACGGGCGCGCAGCTGCAGCTGTTCCAGGGCCACTCCGACGAAGTGGTGGGCGTCGCCATCAGCCCGGACGGGAAGCTCATCGCCACGGCTTCCACCGATCGGAACGCGATCCTCTGGAATCGGGAGACGGCGGAGAAGCTGTTTACGCTGAGAACGCGTGACACGGTTTCCGGCGTGGTGTTCAGCCCCGACGGCAAGCTCCTCGCGGGTTCCAATTTTGCGAACAACGTCAACCTCTGGGAATCGGACACGGGCAAACCCGTCGGTGCCACGGTGCGGGTCAACCTGGACCTCAACGCCATCGCGTTCGCACCGGACGGGCGCCGGTTCTTCACCGCTGGCAAGGACGCGACCGTCAAGCTGTGGGAGACCAGCACCCGCGCCTTGGTGCGCGAATTCACCGGTCACGGATCGGATATTCAGTCCGTGGCGATCAGCGCCGACGGGCGTCTGTTGCTGACCTCGTCGCGCGATGGCACGGCGCGATTGTACGACGTGGCGACAGGAGTGGAGCTGGTCTCGCTCGCGAGCAGTCACGGCGGGAAGAACTGGGCGGTGGTCGCGCCCGACGGATTGTTCGACGGCTCGGAAGCCGGCCGGCGGATGATCGGTTACCGTTTCTCCAGCAAGCTGCCGGGTGCGATGGTCGATCAATTTTTCGGGCACTATTATCGTCCGGGATTGCTCGCGGAGATTGCGCGCGGCGACCGCCCGATGGCGCCGGCGCAAATGGCGCGGC
>JBKJRG010000566.1:0-3876 GCA_046594805.1 Opitutaceae bacterium
GCAAATCGAGGCGGTGGGCGCGCTCGACGAGCTGAACGTCGCGCTGGGGTGCGTGCAACCGCTGTTGACGGGGGACAGCCGAGACGAGGCTGCGCGCGGGTTCATCCTCAGGGTGCAAAAAAACCTTGTCGCGCTGATGGGCGAAATCGCGTGCGCCGAGACGGACACGGCGCGCCATGCCGCTTCCAAGTTTGAAAAACTCACGATCGACGATGTGCGCCGGCTCGATGAGGCGCTGGCCGCGCTCGAGGCCCGCGGTTTGAAATTCGACGGCTGGGCGACCCCCGGCGCCAATGCGCGGGCGGCCGCGTATGAACTCGCCCGCACCGCCGCCCGGCGCGCTGAACGCCGGATGGGCGCCTTGCCCGGGCAGGGCCGCACCGTTCGTCCGGAGCTGCGCCAGTTCATCAACCGTTTATCCGACCTGCTCTGGCTGCTCGCGCGCGAAGCGGAGCAATAGAACAGGAATATTCTGCCCGTAGCCACGAGCGTGAGCGAGTGGATGGACGGCGCCGACGGCCCATCGGCACTCGCTCACGCTCGTGGCTACCCAACCGCCCCTGCACTGCGCTTGTCACCGGCCCGAATAGTCCACACTCTGCCGCCATGCTCCTTGCCCTCATCCTGATTGTGCTCGCCGCGGGCTGGCGGATGCTGGCGCCGCACGCGCCTGCGCTGTCCAATTTTGCGCCCCTGATGGCCCTGACGTTCTGCGGCGCGGTTTATTTCCGCGACAAGCGGATGTGGGCGATTCCGTTCGTCGCGCTCTTCCTTTCGGATCTTTACCTCGACCGGTATTACGCGACCGCCTTCGGCGAGGAATGGATGTGGCCCAGCATGGCGGTGCGGGCGCTGTGCTTCGCGCTGGCCCTGCCGCTCGGGCGTTTCGTCGCGCAGCACAAGAGCTGGCTCAACCTCCTGACCGGTTCGCTGGCTGGCGCGGTCTTTTTCTACCTCGCCACGAATACCGACGCCTGGATCCGCGATCCGTTCTACCTGAAAACGGCCGCCGGTTGGTGGCAGGCCATGACGGTGGGCCGTCCGGAGTTTCCGCCCACCCTTTTCTTTTTCCGGAATACGCTCGTGAGCGATCTGCTGTTCACGGCGATCTTCGCGACCGCCATGGAATATGCCGCGTTGCGCGCGGGCCGCGGCAGTTTGCTGGCCAGCCGGGCGAAGGCGTAGGCGGTTTTTCGGCCAATAAGTCCTATTAGACCCATAGGTCCAATAGGTTCAGAGAGACTACCACCTCCCACTCAGAGCAGATCCGCCGCCAGCTCCGCCAGCCGCGAGCGTTCGCCTTTGGTCAGGGTCACGTGCGCCGCTATGGACTGGCCCTTCATGCGGTTGAAACAATAGACCAGCCCGTTGCTCCGCGCGTCGACGTAGGGGTTGTCGATCTGGGTCGGGTCGCCGATGAGGACGATCTTCGAGCCTTCGGAAATACGGGTGATGACCGTTTTCACTTCGTGCGGGGTCAGCTGCTGGGCCTCGTCCAGAATGAAAAACCGCCGTGCAATCGAGCGGCCCCGGATGAAGGCGAGGGCCTCAATCTCCACCAGCCCGCTCCGGAGCAGCCGCTCGTAGGGTTTCACCAGCGGACCGCTGCCATGCCCATTGGCCTGGCTGGCGTGGGCGGGCTGCGCGGATGACATCGACGCGACAAACTGATCGTCGCGCTTCTTGTGCTTCTTCTTGGAGACTTTTTTCGAGGCGAACTGGGGATCCTTCGGCGGTTTCGAGGGAATGAGCACCTCGAGCGCATCGTGATACGGTTGCAGCCACGGCCGCATCTTTTCCTCGAGTGAACCCGGCAGAAATCCGATGTCCTTGCCCAGCGCGATCACGGGCCGGGAAATCGACAACCCGTCGTAGCGGGAGCTGTCATCAAAGGTCTGGTACAACGCACACGCCGTGGAAAGGAGGGTCTTCCCGGTGCCGGCCTTGCCGAAGCAGGTCAGCATGTGGATGCTGTCGTCGAGCAGCGCATCCATGAAGAATTGCTGTTCGAGGTTGCGCGCGCGAATCGGAATACCGCCGGGCGCCTTGACGTAATCGGGCAGCCGCAGCCGGCGGACCGCGCATTCGCCATAATACCGCGCCGGCATCGTCTTGCCCTCGCTGGAGCGCAGCAGGACATATTCGTTCAGGTAGAGCGGCTTGGCGACCTCGGCGTCGATCGCGAACGCGCCCTCCGAGCAGAAGCGCTGCAGCTCATACACCGTCACGGGGATTTCGCGGTAACTCGCCTCCTCGATGTTCTCCGGCACCTTGTCGTTGAGGTAATCCTCGGATTCAAGTCCGACGGCCCGTGCCTTGAGCTGCACATTGACATCCTTGGTCACGAGAATGACCGGCGGCGGATAGCGCTCCTGCACGAACAGCGCGGCGGCAATGATCCGATTGTCCTTCTTGGTCAGATCCGGCAGGATCGCCCGCAGCCGCTCCATCGCCGCGGAACGGCGGGTCGGATCGGTCAGATACGGGTTGATGATAATCGAAAGCGTGCCGCCCGTCTCGAGCTTGACCCCCTCATGCATCGCGCGCGCATCGGGCAGCAGCTCCTGCAGGATGCGATGGACGCGCCGCGCATTGCGCCCCCGCTCGGTGGACTGCTCGCCCTTGATCGCGTCAAGCTCCTCGAGCACCTCAACCGGGATCGCCAGGTTGTTGTCCTGGAATTTAAAGATGGATTGGGGGTCGTGAAGGAGAACGTTCGTGTCGAGCACGAAGGTCTTTGCTTTCTCCGAAACCCTGATCCGCGAAGTAGGAGCCGAAGCCCCGCGCGTGTTTTCCATCGTGTGGGTAACTTGTGAAGAACTGTGAACAACTCGCTGACGCCATGTCGATGACAGACTTGATCACTAGCCGAGTTTTTAGACCGCACCGGACGCCATGCGTTGCCCGACATCTTTTTGTAACATACCAATCCAAGTGGCACTGCGTTACGCGCGACACGATTCAGGCTCGCCTGCCATGCGCGATTGTTGTTTCGCTCGCCCGCTGGCGCATGCATCTCGACGAAATCAAGCGGGCGCTGCTCGCATCCTATCAAAGCGATGGTGGCATCAACCATCTCGACGGCAGCAACCTGCCGTCGCAGGAATCGGTCAACCAGCTGGCGACCGACTGCATGCACCTGCTGTTCCCCGGGTACTTCGAGGAATCGGGCCTGGCGGAAAAGGATGTGCCCGACCATGTCGAGCGCTTGCTCTCGCGGATCGACAAGCGCCTCACCGCGGAAATCGAGAAGTGCCTGCGGTTCGGCAAGACGCCCGAGCCCGCGGCCGCCGCGCGCGCGCACGCCACCGCCGTGCTGGCCCAGTTCCCCGAGCTGCGTAAAATGATCAAGACGGACGTGGCCGCAGCCTACCAGGGCGATCCGGCGGCGCGCAGCGTGGAGGAGATCATCCTCGCCTACCCGTGCGTCCTCGTGATCTCGCTCCAGCGTCTCGCGCACGTATTGTATCACCTGCGCATTCCGCTGCTGCCGCGGATGCTGACCGAGTACGCGCACGAGCGCACCGGCTGTGATATTCACCCGGGAGCGCAACTCGGCTCCCATTTCTTCATCGATCACGGCACCGGCGTGGTGATTGGCGAGACCGCCACGGTCGGGGCCCACGTGAAACTTTACCAGGGCGTGACCCTCGGCGCGAAATCGTTCGAGGTGGACGACGATGGCCGTCCGGTAAAGGGCGTGAAGCGCCACCCGGACATCGGGGCGCACACGACGATTTACGCGCACGCGACGATCCTCGGAGGTGACACGCAGGTCGGGGCGCACTCGATCATCGGCTCGAATGTGTGGCTGATGAAATCGATCCCGGCGGAATCGGTCGCGTACTTCAAGGGCGAGAACCTCGTCGTCCGCTC
>JBKJRG010000751.1:0-3376 GCA_046594805.1 Opitutaceae bacterium
AGCAACGCCCCTACACCGCGGCCGGCCCGGGCAAAAAAAAGAGGGCGGACCGCCTACCCCTAAGCGGTCCGCCCATTGCTTTCTTACTTACCCCAATTCTCACCCGCTAAGCGGATGAGAAAACTGTGTGCACTAAGTAAGCACACGACCGAGGGAGTTCCAACCATCGGAACACTTTTTACGGTGGGGAATTCGCCCCGCGGGGCGACGTTGCCGCGCAGTCATTTCCAGCACCCGCCGCTTTGTAAATCACCCGCTGACTGCATCACTCGGTTTCTTTTTCGGACGCGGCTCCACCCACAGCCGAACCAGGAGCTCGGCCAGGTTTTTCATGCTCGTGCGTCTAAGTCCTTCCTCCCGCGCCGCCTCCTTGAAGGGACTGGCGACCCCGCTGCGTTCCACATAATATCGCCACAACGCCGGCTCGAGCTCTAGCACGGCGGCGTGGTCATCGACTGCCGCCCGCCAAACAGTTTGAACTTTGCCGATCCAGTAATGTCGCTCTTCGGGATGGCCCTGCAAGTAATCATGAATCCGCTGCTCGCTGCGGTTGAGGCTCATGCGGCCAACGTGCGTCTCAGCGTCGCAAAAACAACTGCAAAACCCCCGGTCAGCGCGGCGTTGCATTTCCCGCTCCTCCTTGGCTAATCTCGCGTCCAACAACCTTTCCCTTCCCGATATGTGGCAAAAATTCAAAGAGCAAATTCCCGCGGTGATCCTGACCGCGCTGCTGGTTATCGGCGGCGCCTTCTGGGTTCACCAGCAGACGGTCAAAGAGATGGCCCTCAAGCAACAGACCGAGCTCCTCCCGCTGCGCGAGGCCAATGATGATCTCAAGAAATCCTCCGAGGAAAACCGCCAGCAGATCGCGGCGACCAACAAGTTGCTGCGGGATGCGATCTCCAAGCGCGATGCGGAGATTTTCCGCACGGAGGACGAGGTGCAAAAGCTCAACGGCGACCGGCTCGAGGCCCTGGCCGAGATGATTGCGAAAAAAGTGCTGCCCTATAATTCGTTGCCGAAGTCCGCCGCCGAGGCCGAAAAAGTGCAGAACGAGCAGGTCGACAAAGTCTCCTCCCGGATGACGGAGCGCATCCAGCCGATCCTGGCCGAAATGGCGAAGGATCAGAATCTCACCCGCGATTCCATCGCCCAATACAGCCAGCGCATTTCCGATCAGGTGGGGAACGTCCTCACGTCCGAACTGGCGAAAAACCAGCAGCTGAACAACAACCTGCAGCAGACCCAGGCGGCCGCCCAGGATGCCCTGAAGCTCTCGCACGAAATCACCGCGCTCTATCTCAGCTCGTTCAAGGATCAGGGCCTCATCACGCGGCTGCTGACCCTGCCGGCGAATGTCGTGCGCGATGCCGCCAGCATGAGCATTGTCACCAGCAGCGACCGCAAAAAGATCGAGCAGCAACTCGTCGTCAAGATGGCCGACATCGAACGGCGCCTGACCGAGATCCAAAGCCAGGCTCCGCAGTTTGCCAACGCCCGCACGGCCGTGAGCTCCGGGGAACCTGCGCCCGGCCCGAACAAGTAATCGCGGCGCCACGCCGTCCGCCCCTCATTCCTGCCACGCGGTTGCCCCGCGTGGCTTTTCATTTCTATTGGCCCGCCCGCATGAATCCCCGCCTCGCCCTCCGTCTCGCCCTGCTCTTCCCGGTTGCCCTGGCCCTGCCCTCGTGCGCGCGCAAAGGCGGCACCGCCGTCGAGTCCGGCAACCGCGCGCAAATCCTGCATCTCGGCAACCTGACCGAGCCGAACGACCTCGATCCGCACATCGTCGCCGATCAGCAGACCATGAATATCGTCACGGCGTTTTTCGAGGGCCTGACCCAATACGATCCCAAGTCCGCGGAGCCGGTGCCGGGCGTGGCCGAACGCTGGGAGGTATCGGCGGACAATCTCACCTGGACCTTCCACCTCCGGGAAAACGCCCGGTGGTCCAACGGCGACCCCGTGACCGCGGGCGATTTTGTCTTCGCTTTCCAGCGCATCCTCTCACCCGGGCTCGGCGCGGAGTATGCCTACATGCTCCACGCCCTGAAAAACGGCGAAGCGTTCAACACCGGAAAACTAAAGGACGCGGCGCAGATCGGTGTCAGCGCCGCCGACGCGCGCACGCTGGTCCTTTCGCTCGATCATCCACTGCCCTACCTGCCGGCGATGGCGTGCCATTCGGCATGGTTCCCCGTCCATCGCGCCACCCTGGAGAAATTTGGGAAGATTGATGCGCGGGGTTCCAACTGGACGCGCCCGGGCAACAGCGTCGGCAATGGCCCCTTCGTCCTGACAGAATGGAAACCCCACCAGTTCGTCCGCGGGAAAAAAAGCGCCACCTATTGGGATCGCGACAAGGTGCGCCTCGCCGAAGTTTTCTTTTACCCGATCGAAAGCGAAGATGCGGAGGAGCGCGCCTTCCGCTCCGGGCAACTGCATGTGACGAGCACGATGCCGATTTCGAAAATCGCCGTCTATGAGAAGGAGAAATCGGAATTTTACCATCCGCACGTTTTCCTCGGCAGCTACTTTTATCGTTTCAACGTCAACGTGAAGCCGCTGGACGATGTTCGCGTCCGCCGCGCCCTAGCAATGTCGATCAACCGCGAGCAGATCGTGCGCGATGTCTCGCGTGGCCACCAGGTGCCCGCCGGGCATCTGACCCCGCCGGACTGCGCGGGTTTCACCGCCACTGCGCAGGTCCCTTACGATGTGCCCGCGGCCAAAAAGTTGCTGGCCGACGCCGGTTTTCCGGGCGGCGCAGGTTTCCCCAAACTCGACGTCCTGTTCAACACCAACGAGGGCCACCGCCAGATCGCCGAGGCCATTCAACAAATGTGGCGGATTAACCTCGGGATCGACGTCGGCCTCTACAACCAGGAAGGCAAGGTGTGGACCGACTCGATGCGCGCGCTGAATTACAAAATCGCCCGTTTCGCCTGGATCGGCGACTACCTCGACCCGAGCACGTTCCTGGATCTCATGGAGGGCGACAGCGGCAACAACCAGACGGGTTGGAAGAACGCGGAGTACGATCGGTTGATCAAGGCCGCGCACCAGACGGCGGACAAAACGAAGCGGTACGAATTCTACCAGCGCTGCGAGCAGATCCTCGCGGAAGAATGCCCCGTCGCTCCGATTTATTTCTACACCCGCAACAATCTCCGCCGCCCCGAGGTGAAAGGCTGGTACGGCAACTTGCTCGATCAGCATCCGCTGAAGGGCGTGTACCTGGAAGCCGGCGCAGGGAAATAGCGGCAGGCGACTTGCCTGCGTGAGTGGCTGCGGCTTCCAGCCGCAGATCCTCTGAAACTGCGGCAGGATGCCGCAGCCACTCCGGCAGGCAGGGACGCCTGCCGCTATTTCCCTG
>JBKJRG010000754.1:0-7884 GCA_046594805.1 Opitutaceae bacterium
CGGAGGTGACACGCAGGTCGGGGCGCACTCGATCATCGGCTCGAATGTGTGGCTGATGAAATCGATCCCGGCGGAATCGGTCGCGTACTTCAAGGGCGAGAACCTCGTCGTCCGCTCCCGGCGGAAAAAGGAAGGGATGGTCGAGCGCCCCGGCTCGCCGGTCCACGAGCACGAATGGGAGATTTGAGGCACGGAAAGGGCTGAAGGGCGGAAGCGCCAAAAGGTTGGAGGTCCGTTTCGTTTTTAGATCTTCCGCCTCTTCCCCTCACGCCGCCACGCCAGGCGCCTTCAATCCCAGCTGCTCGCTGACCGAGACGCAGAGCCCGACAAACGTTTCCTCCGCCAAGGCGAGCCGCCGGCCTTTCAGGTGAACCACGCCCCAGCGGCGCTTCAGTTTGCGCGCGCCCAAGGCCAGGGACACCAGCGACCCGCGCTCGAGTTCGGGCCGCGCAATCCACGGCGCGAGCACGCCGACGCCGATGCCAATCTTCACCAGCTCCTTGATCGCCTCCATGCTGCCGAGCTCGATGAAGTTCGAGAGCGTGATTTTTTCGTCGCGAAAATATTCGTTCACCAGCCGGAAGGTGTGGCTCGTCTTGTTATAGAGTACGAGCGTCTCCCCTTCGATGCTCTCGCGTGGCGCGCGACCGGCCTTGGCCCACGGATGCAAGGGGGAAACCAGGAAGCGCAGCTCGTCCTGGAAGAGGGGGACGAAAACAAATTCGGCGTGCAGGGCGGAGGTCGGCTCGATGATCACCGCGAGATCAATCTGACCCGCGCGCAGCAGATCCAGCTGGTGACTGTGGTCACCCGGCTCGATGCGGATGACGCATTTGGGATAGCTCTGCCGGAATTCCCGTAGAACGGTGGGAAGGATATGCTGGCAGGCCGTCGTGCTCGCGCCGACCCGCAGCCGGCCGTGGCCCCACTGCGTTAGCGCCTCGAGACCGGTCCGCGCTGTCTCCATCTCCACCAGGATTTTTTCCGTATGTCGCAGGAATTGCTCGCCCGCCTGGGTGAGCAGCACGCGGCGGCCCACCCGGTCGAGCAGCCGGCAGCCCACGTCGTCTTCCAGCGCCTTGATCGCGTGGCTGACGGCCGACTGGGTGAGAAACAAATCTTTCGCCGCCAACGTGAAGCTGCCGCGCCGCGCCAATGCGGCGAAGGCGAGCAGCTGGCGGCTGTCGATTGTGAGTTTCATGGATGAGGGCTCTTCATTCCTTCAATGAATTCTTTGAAGAGCAGTAATTGCGCCAGACTGGCGGGATGGCACAGCGGCGGCTGAAGCCCATGGCAAATCGACATGCCGAATTCCTCCGCTACTGTCTCGGCTGCAATGACCCGCGCCCCTGTTTTGCGGGTCGGTTTTCTGGCGCTGACTGACGCCGCACCCTTGATTGCCGCGCAGGAACTCGGGCTGTATGCCCGCCACGGGTTGGAGGTTTCCCTCCGGCGCGAGATTGGATGGGCGACCATCAGGGAGAAGATTATCTACGGCGAGCTCGACGCCGCCCATGCACCTGCGCCGATGCTTTGGTCCGCCCAGTTGGGCCTGGGTTGCCCGCCCTGCGAAGTCCTCACGGGTCATGTGCTCAGCGTGCATGGCAACGCCATCACGCTGTCGCGGGCACTTTGGGAGGCGGGCGTGCACGATGAGGCCACGCTCCGCACGCATGCGCTGGCGCGCCGCACTCGTACGCCGCTGACCCTCGGCATCGTTTTTCCGTATTCGTCGCACCATCTATTGCTGCGCGACTGGCTGCGCGCGGCCGGCCTCGAGCCCGACCGCGAAGTGCGCGTGGTGGTGGTGCCGCCCGCGCAGATGTTCCGCAATCTCGCCGCCGGCACGATCGACGGCTATTGCGTCGGCGAACCCTGGAACTCGCTCGCCGTGCGCGAAGGCACGGGCTGGTGCCCAACCTGGAGCGCGGCCCAGTCGCCCGGCCACCTCGAAAAAGTCCTGATGGTCAAACGCCAGTTCGCCGAGTCGCGCCCGGACGAGCATGCCGCCTTGATCGTGGCAGTCCTGGAGGCGTCGGCGTGGTGCGATGAACCCCAGAACCGCGAGCGGCTGGTCGATTTGCTCGCCGACGCACGTTACCTGAATGTGTCGGTGCGGGTGCTCGCCCCGTCTCTGCTGGGAAAATTCGATTGCGGTCACGGCCGGATTGAAAACGTGCCGGACTTCCACGTCTTCCACCGCGGCGAGGCCAATGTGCCGACCGCCGCCAAGGCCGCTACGCTCCAGCGCGCCCTCGGCGCCGCCGGGCTGCTCCCCGCCGCTGCCGCGGCTGACGCCACCCTGCCCGGCAAACTTTTCCGCGAAGATCTCCACACCGCCGCCCACCCACCACACCGACTGCATGAACTCGCCTAAACGCCCGACCCACGTCCTCCCGCCGCGCTCGACTGCCAGCGCGCTCAACCGCCGCGAGTTTCTTTCCCGCGCCGCCGCCGGTGCCGGCGCCGCCGCCCTTTGGTCGGCCCTTGGCACCCGCACCTGGGCCGCCACGGCGGGCAGTGCCAGCGACGCGCCCGAGGCACCGGAGATGAACTTCGGGATGATCGCGCTCACCGATTGCTCCCCCATCGTAATCGCCCACGAGAAGGGCTTCTTCAGGAAATACGGCGTCAATTCGAAGGTGACCAAGGGCGCCAACTGGGCCGCCATCCGCGACAATCTCTCCAGTGGGTCGATTCAGGCGACCCACATGCTCATTGGCATGCCGCTCGCCTCGACCATGGGACTGCTCGGCTCGCCGAAAAAGCCGATGGTCATTCCCTGGATCCTCAACCGCAACGGCCAGGCCATCACCTTTAAGACCGAATGGAAGGGCAAGATCGGCGCCGACCCGAAGGCGTTGAAGCCCTTTGTCGATCAGGCGCTGAAGCTCGGCGAACCACTGACCTTCGCGATGACTTTTCCGCCGGGCACGCATGCGATGTGGATGCGTTACTATCTCGGCGCCGGTGGGATCAACCCGGACAAGGATGTGACGCTCATCACCGTCCCGCCCGCGCAGATGGTGGCCAACATGAAGATTGGCAAGATGGACGGGTATTGCGTCGGCGAACCCTGGGGCGCGCGCGCGATTGCGGACAAAATCGGCTACACCGGGGTGACGACGCAGGACATCTGGAAGGACCACCCGGAGAAAGTCTGCGCGTTCACGGAGGAGTTCGCCTTGAAAAATCCGAAGACGGTCAAGGCGGTCCTCAAGGCGCTGCACGAAGCGAGCGTTTGGCTCGACGACCTCAGCCACCGCCCGGAGCAGTGCGAGCTGGTTTCGAAGGCCACCTACATCAACTGCGATCCGAAGACGATCCTGGGCCGGCTGCTGGGTGAGCTCGATTACGGCGATGGCCGCAAGACGAAGGACGAGTTCTACATGCACTTCAGCAAGCGGAACTGCAATTTCCCGCAGCCGAAGTACGCGAGCTGGTTCCTTTCACAGTACCGCCGCTGGGGCATGGTGACGGGCGCTCCGGACTACGCCGGCGTCGCAAAACGCGTGATGCGGACCGACCTCTACGAGGAAGCGATGAAGGAAATCGGTTTCGCGCATGGCGGGCTGGATAACACGCCCGAGACGCTCTTCGACGGCGCCGTCTTCGATCCAAAGGATCCCGAGACGTATGCAAAATCCTTCGCGGTCAAAAATCTCAAGGGCGTCACCGCCGCCTGACGTCCGACGCACGCCTAACCCATGAATCGATTCAAACTCGACTGGCTGATCCTCCCGCTCATTGGCTTCGCCGCCATCCTCGTCGTCTGGTCCGTTTCCAGCGCGACGTGGGCGACCAACCTGCCGTCGCCGACGAAGACGTGGGAAGCCAGTCGCGAGTACGTCCTGAAGCCATTCGAGAAACGCGGCGAGATGGATCAGGGGATCCTGCGCTTCACCTGGTACTCGCTCCAACTCGTGGCCAAGGGCTACGCGCTCGCGCTGATCATCGGGACACCGCTCGGGTTCTTTCTTGGACTCTCGAAGACGTTCACGAAAATCTTCGATCCGATCATCCAGGTGATGCGGCCGGTCTCGCCGCTTGCTTGGCTGCCGCTCGGGCTCGTGCTCTTCATGAACATGGGCAAGGAGGCCGGCACCTACGCCGCACTCTTCACCATTGCCGTGTGCTCGATGTGGCCGACGGTGCTCAACACCGCCGTCGGGGTCCGCGCGGTGCCGCAGGATTACCTAAACGTCGGTCGCGTACTGAAACTCTCGCGCTGGAAGACGCTCACGAAAATCCTGATTCCCGCGACGCTGCCGTACATGTTCACCGGTTTCCGGCTGAGCCTCGGCATCGCGTGGCTGGTGATCGTCGCGGCGGAAATGCTGACCGGCCGCCCCGGCGCCGGCGGATTCCTCTGGCAGGAGTATAACTCCCTGATCTTCGAGCACATCATCCTCTCGATCATCACCATCGGCCTCGTCGGCTTCGTGCTCGACCGGTTGATGAGCGTGCTGGAGGCGAGGTTCAAGACGGCGTGAGGCCGGTGGCGTTATTTATGATTTACGATTTAGGATTTATGATTTCGGGCCGTCGTGCGGGTCGCGTTGAAAATCTTGGTGAGTTCGACTGCCTCGGCCTGAAGTTCGGCAACGCGACGCTCGCTGACAAGGCCGCGTCGCTTCGCGATTTCGATCCAGACGTCGGTTTCGTCGGCTTCCTCCAGCACGATGGTGACTTTGTTGATGAAATCCGGCCGCGATTTACCTCGGAGCGCCGACCGATAATTGGCGGCGACCGAACAACCGCAGCGCGCCACCTGACTGGAAATCGTCCGACCCGAAGGCGTGTTGGGCAGCGCATCCGCAAATTTCAAAACGCGGACCGCGAAATCAATCGTTCTCTCCTTGAGTTCGTTGGGGCTCATGCCGCCGGAGCATTCATCACGCGGGGCAATCATCAATCATAGATCATAAATCATAAATATCGATGCCTTTCCTCGAACTCACCGCCGTCTCCAAATCCTTCGGTGGCCTCGCCGTGTTGCAGAACGTCAACCTCTCGATCGAGCGCGGCGAGTTTGTCGCCATCGTCGGGTACTCCGGTTCCGGCAAGACGACGCTGATTTCGATGATCGCGGGGTTGCTCAAGCCGGACAGCGGCACGCTCAAGCTCAACGATCTCGAGATCACCGAGCCTGGCCCCGACCGCGGGATGGTGTTCCAGAATTACAGCCTGCTCCCGTGGCTGACGGTATATGAGAACATCGCGATCGCGGTGGAGCAGGTCTTCCCGAACTACTCCGCGGAGAAGAAGCGCCAGCAGGTCGAGAAGTACATCGGCATGGTGCACCTCACGCCCGCGCGCGACAAGCTGCCGCGCCAGCTCTCGGGCGGCATGCGCCAGCGCGTGTCCGTCGCCCGAGCCCTCGCGATGGATCCGCAAATCCTGCTGCTCGACGAACCGCTCTCCGCGCTCGACGCCCTCACCCGCTCCACCCTCCAGGACGAAATCGAGCGGATCTGGGAGGCGGATAAGAAAACCGTCGTCCTGATCACCAACGACGTCGATGAGGCCCTGCTGCTCGCCGATCGAATCATTCCGCTCACGCCCGGGCCCGGCGCGACGCTGGGGGATTCGGTCACCGTCACGCTCGCGCGACCCCGCGAGCGCAAGGCGCTCAACCACGATCCCGAGTTCAAGCGGCTGCGCGCGCTCGTGACCAACCAACTGCTCAGCTACGGCGACCGCCGGAAATCCACGGTCACGAAGAAGCTCATCCTGCCTGACATCCTGCCCGAGGACCTCGACGCCCCGCGCACCACCCGGCGCCGCCCGCTCCGCCCGCACGAAATCCGGAAGGAAGCCGTCACCGTCGGCGCCTGAACAGTGGCTCCGGCTTCCAGCTGCAGATCCAGCCATTCCACCGGCTGGAAGCCGGTGCCACTTCAAAACCAATCCCATGAGTTCCTTTCTCGAAATCTCCCAACTCGGCAAAACCTACCCGTCTCCCTCCGGCCCGCCCGCGATCATCGTGGAGAACTTCGATCTCCGCATCCGCAAGGGTGAGTTCGTCACCTTGATCGGACACTCGGGTTGCGGGAAGTCCACCGTCCTTTCGATGATCGCCGGGCTCACCGATATCACGTCCGGCGGCGTGATTCTCTCGGGCCGGGAAGTCGTCGGGGCCGGCCCGGATCGCGGAGTGGTTTTCCAGGCACCGTGCCTTCTTCCCTGGCTGACCGCGTTCGAGAACGTGATGCTCGGCGTCGACCAAGTCTACTACACCGCCGACCTCGAGGAGCGGGAGCAGATTGCGGAATATTATCTCACCGTGGTCGGGCTCGAATCCGCGATGCGCAAGAAACCGGCCGAGCTCTCGCAAGGCATGCGGCAACGCTGCGGCATCGCGCGCGCCTTCGCGCTCTCGCCCAAGATGCTGTTGCTCGACGAGCCGTTTGGCATGCTCGACTCATTGACGCGCTACGAACTCCAGGAAGTCCTGCTCGACCTTTGGCAGAAGGATCAGAAGACCGCGCTGATGGTCACCCATGACGTCGACGAGGCGCTCTTCCTGTCGGACCGCGTGATCATGATGACCAACGGGCCCGCCGCGACTGTCGGCGAAATCCTCGAGGTTAAATTTCCCCGCCCGCGCTCCCGGAAACAGCTCCTCGAAGATCCCGAGTACTACCGGTTGCGCGAGGAGCTGATGGGATTCCTCGAGGAGCGTTCGCATCACCGTCCCGACCGGCCTGCCCCGACCGGCAAAGGCGCCCCGCCGCGCAGTTCGCTGCCAAAGCCGCCCGCGGGCCTCAAACGTTTTTTTCATGCGCTGACCCCGGCATGATTCTCCCGCCAACCACCCACCAACCCACCGCTATGAACACCGTACCTGCCTCCAGCCGTTCGCCGGGGCCTGCGCTGAGCCCGTCGAACGCGTCCCGCCTGATCGCGCTCTGCGCGTTCTCCGCTGCCGCCCTCTCGTCCGCGTTTGCTCAATACGCGCCCTCGCTGCCCATGCGCCCGTTTCCCGGGTATGCCAATGAGCGGATCCGCGCCACCGATCCCTACCTGTCCGCCTGGGATGTCGGGGTGAACGTGCGCGGCCGGTTGGAAGTCAAAGACGGCGCCGGCTTCACCGATGCGGGCCAGAATTGGGATTTCTCCACCAACCCCGCGTTCGACAACAACAATTACTATCTGCTCGCGCGGATCATGCCGCGCGTCAGCTACACCGGGAAATGGATCGCCGCTACGCTCGAGGGCCGCGGCAGCTACTCGTTCGGTGACGAACGTTTCGCCGCCGCCGCCCCAGGCAAGGGCCTCGCCGAGCGGGACGGCCCGCTGGACGTGCACCAGGCGTTCGTCCTCTGGGGCAACCACAAGGAGTTCCCGGTTTCATTGAAACTCGGCCGGCAGGAGCTCGCCTACGGCGATCACCGGCTCGTGGGCCACCTGCGCTGGAACAACAACGCCCGCACGTTCGATGCGCTGAAGGTGCGCTGGCAGAACCCGCTTTTCGGCGTCGACCTTTTCACCAGCGGCCTCGTGTACAACGACCACCATAATCTGAACCGCTCGCATGTGGGGACGGACACGTTTTCCGGCGCGTATTTCAACTGGCCGACGCTCGCGTCGAAGGCGGTGGTAGAAAGCTACCTGCTCGCGCGCAACGTCAGCGCCAAAATCGCCAACCAGGACTTTGGTGGCGTGCCGGCCCCGTTCCGTCTCCCGGCGAAGCAGGATCTCTACACCGCCGGAGTGCGCGTGCGTTCGAAGCCCGGCGCCTATGGCGCCTGGGATTACGGCTTTGAACTGATGCACCAGTTCGGCAACCGCGCCACCACCGCACCGGCGGCGACGCCGGCAGCCGTCCGCGCCGCCGCGCGCCTCGACCAGGACGCCTACGCGGCGATCATCCAGGGCGGA
>JBKJRG010000829.1:0-2984 GCA_046594805.1 Opitutaceae bacterium
CCGTGAAGTCGTTGCCGGTCGCGTACCCGGCGACGACTTCACGGCGCGCGACCTCCAGAATGAGCGCGTGCAGTGGATGATTGGCAAGGCCCTCGATCAGTTCGCGCCGGTTGGCCCCTATATGGTGACCGCGGAGCAAATCGAGCCCGACAACCTCGCGATCGAATGTCGCGTGAACGGAGAGACGCGCCAATCATCGAACACGTCCGACTTCGTCTGCAACACGCGCGGGATAATCAGCTACATCTCCAACTACTTCACGCTGAAGCCGGGCGACCTTATTTACACTGGCACGCCTCACGGCGTCATTCAAGGAATGCCGGTCGCAGAGCGAGTCTGGCTGAAGCCCGGGGACAAACTCGCGTGCAGTCTCGAGAAGCTGGGCGAGTTGACCTTCGACCTGGTGTGATCGCGCCCTTTCGTTTGAGCGCGTTACAGAATTGGTATTCCGCAGTCGTTGCATCACGGACCTGCTACGGGCGGCCAAAAAGGGGTCATATCGAGAATCGAGACAAGCGTACTCGAAATTGGGTAGGCCGAGGTGTTGAGGGGTGGGGAGAAGCATCGTGGTGTCGGCGGAAGCGCGGTCTGCCGCGTTTTCGCGATGCCTCGGAAACTACGTGTTGAATTCGCCCGAGCCTGTTTCCACGTGATCAATCGTGGCAACTATCGGTATGATCTCTTCGCCCCGCGTGGGGCCGCCTGCTCGTTTCAGCGCCGCTGGTTTGAAGCGTGCGCGCGTTTCAGCTGGCGCCTGCATGCCTTCGATCATGCGAAATCATTTTTATCTGGCCGTCACGGTCGGGCAACGATTCGAATTGCTCGGAGTCGACCGCCAGGCGCACGCCATGGCCCGCGCTGATGTCTGGGAAGCGCGCCTGCAGGCAGGCGCAGCCGCGGCCGGCATCCCCTTGAATGAATTGCCAGCAAGGAAATCAGCGCCGGAAAAAGTGCGACTCGCAGCAGCGCTGAAGCGTATGACGACCGGGTCGAATCGCTGGCTGGCCGAGCGACTGCAAATGGGCGCGGTCACGAGCGTGAGCTCGCTGCTGCACCGCTTTCAGAGCGTCGACGCCACTGAATCCAAAACGTTCAAGACCATTTTGTCTCGATCCTCGCTATGACCCGTTTTGGCTGCCTTCTGAGGTTTGATGGAGATTAGTCAGTTTACATGTGTGTTGTAAACTAGGATAACTTTACTATAAATAACCAAGATGGATCCGATCAAGAACCCCTACTCCCCCGGTGCCGGCACTCCGCCGCCAGAGCTGGCGGGACGCGATGAATTGCGGGAGACGGTCCGGATCGCGCTGGAACGAGTGCGGGCGGGTCGGCCGACCAAGAGCATTTTGATGGTGGGGCTGCGGGGAGTGGGGAAGACGGTGTTGCTGGACCGCCTGCGCGAGGATGCGGAGGCGGCAGGCATCCAAACACTTCGGGTAGAGGCCCCCGAGAGCCGGTCGCTGCCCGCAATTCTCGCCCCACAATTGCGGCAGGCGTTGCTGCGGCTATCCCGTAACGAAGTAGCGAAGGAGTTCGCCCAGCGTGCCCTGCGCGGACTCGCGGGCTTCGCCAAGGCGCTCAAGGTCAAGTATCAGGACATCGAAGTGGGTTTTGACCTTGAGCCGGAGCCTGGGTTGGCGGACAACGGCGACCTCGAACACGACTTGCAGGCCTTGCTGGAAGTGACCGGAGCGGCGGCGCAGAAGGCGGGCACCGCTTTGGCGATGTTTGTGGATGAACTTCAATACGTGGAAGAGGACGAACTGGCGGCGCTGATCACGGCGCTCCACCGGACCGCCCAGCGGAGTCTGCCCGTCGTGCTGGTGGGTGCCGGCTTGCCCCAATTGCCCGGCAAGATGGGCCGGGCCAAGTCCTACGCGGAACGCCTGTTCGATTTTCCAATGATTGGCCCTCTGTCCCATGACGCGGCGCGTTTGGCGATCTCCAAGCCAGCGATGGATCAGGGGGTGAGCGTGGACAAAGAGGCGCTGGATCGAATCATTCAAGAGACGCGGGGTTATCCCTATTTTCTACAGGAGTGGGGGAAGCACTCCTGGGACGCGGCCGACGCCTCTCCCATCACCTCGCACGACGTCGATCAGGCCACCAAAACTGCGATCGCCGCGCTGGATGAGAGTTTTTTCCGCGTTCGTTTCGACCGGTTGACACCGCTGGAGAAGAAATACTTGCGCGCCATGGCGGAACTTGGCCCGGGCCCGCACCGTTCCGGCGACATCGCCGAAAAATTAAGCCGCGAAGTCACTTCGCTGGGCCCGACCCGAAGCCAATTGATCGTCAAGGGCATGATTTGGAGTCCGAGTCATGGCGACACCGCGTTCACCGTGCCGTTGTTCGATGAATTCATGAAGCGAATCATGCCCGGTGAAGACTGGAAGCATTGAAGCCGAAGCGCACGCGACATCGACCGACAGAAGACATGGCTTCCTGATGGCCGATACATTCACCGACAGCTTCGCGCGCCTGACCGGCGATGAGCAGAAGCCTCGTAGTTACTATAGATTGGAGGAATGGGAACTATGGTAAGCGCAGAGTTGGCGACCATGGAGAGAGACGCGGGCTGCAGGGGCGCAAATGTGAAACGGGGGAGCGACGGCGGCGTTTGGGCCGAGTGGTGTGACGCGCACGGAGTTCGCGCGGCGGGAGGGCCTCGAATATACGACGCGGTGCAACTGGGTGCAGCGGGAAGGCAAAGTCGCCGAGCGGGCCTAGTACAGGGACAAGTTAATTACGTTACGTAGTGCCGTGACAGTTTTCTGTCGGCGTCTTGACGGGTGAACTTCCACTGGATTCCGCAGGCCGCACGGTTGCGCCGGCGTTTCCACGCCGCCACCTCCGACCGCAAGCGTAAACGTCCGGTCGGCGTCCCCCTATGCATGGGAGCGGCGACCCGATAAAGTGATGGGATGGAAATTCTGAAAGCCGAGTTGGTCGACGACGGAGCAAAGCGGGATCGGCGGGGG